>NZ_JBQWIE010000004.1:0-161736 GCF_056745525.1 Parasediminibacterium sp. HNIBRBA5674
TGTAATTCCATCTTAAAGCAACGGATAAATTTAATTTTATTGTATCAAAGAGCTAATTTATCTTTCGTACACCTGTGGTGCTATCATAAACCAGGCGATTGATGAAAATGTATTTGCCGCAGAAAAATACCCTTTCAAGAAATACGAAATCCCCTCTGGTCGTAATGTCAAAAAAGCCCTTACGGATGCAGATATTAGCAAGCTGCTAAACTTTAAGCCAGAGAATTCCAACGAAGCAAAAGCCCTTGATTTTTGGATATTCTCATAATTGTGTAGTGGTATCAATTTTGCCGATATAATCGAATTAAAACCCTCAAATATCAACGGCAATTTATTGGTGTTTGTAAGAGCCAAAACCAAAAACACCAAAAAGAAAGATTTGCGCCCAATCAAAGTGGGCTTGCACCCTAGAGCATTAGAGATAATTGAAAAATGGAAGAATGAGGATAAAACAAACCCTTACCTATTTCCCATCCTAGAGCCTAATTTATCCGCTGTAACCGTTAAGCATCGTTGCCAGCGTTTCATTAAGTGGGTAAATAAGCACATGGAATCAATCAGAGAGCAATTACATATCGAACAAAAAATTGGCACTTATGCAGCTCGTCATTCGTTCTCTACTGTGTTAAAACGCAAAGGGGCTTCTACTGAATTTATTAGCGAATCACTTAGCCATAGTTCAGTCATTGTTACAGCTAATTATTTAGACAGTTTTTCAGATAGTACGAAACTAGATACAGTTAACCTCTTAACAGATTTCTAAAATGGAAATAAAAATTCTTGATAGCATTATCCACGGCGAATTAAAGCCGTGGCTTGTCAACTTTAATAAAATTGCTGGCTTTACTGACATTGTTAGAGAAGCATCAAAAATTCAACCAAATACACCAGCCAATATCTCGTTGCGCCTTCAAAAGCTATTATCCCCATTTCCAACTTTACTTAAATCGATACCTGAAAACAACTTCAAAGAAGTAAAAGCGCTTTGTGCTATTGTAGACACACCAGCACCAAAGGACCTAATAACAACCTACTACCATTTACTCATTAGCACTGAATTGTTACGATTATACAACCAAGTACTTGCCAATCCTTTTATCATTGATGAAACAATAGATGTGCCTTATCAAATTGGTCACAAAGTACTAAAGAGCCTTTCAGCTTTAGCAAGTCAAGTTCAAACCACATTGATAGAAGATGACTTAATAGACCAAGAAACCATCCAATTAAATCCTGTACAATTTACCCTTGTGTATTTAATGAAATCGGTAATTGCACTCTATTTTGCAGTACAAGAAATCCATAAATTCAACCTGCAAGATGCCTATAACATAGATGATTTTTTCATGTACAATATGGCTGACAACACATTTAAGCCTGAATTGAAAATCACAGAACCAAATATCAAAGTAACATCTATAGCCAAATCAGATAATAAACCTTTCAGCTTTGGTTATAAGGGTGATATAGACAAGCTAAAACAACTCATCGCAGTACTATGCAACCATGAAATTTTTATTGATATAAATGTCACTTCTAAAGAAGACTTTTTTGAACTGCTAACTGTAAAAGACGTTTCTCAGAAAAAATACCACATCCAGTTAGGCTGTAAAACAAATAAAGCAACATACATCTTTGAAACCTTACAGCGTTTCATACCAAATCTCACATTTGTCAATATAGATAAATGCAAGTGCTTTTATTCAGCAAATGGAAAGCCAATCAAACAAAGTAACTTATCAAACTCAAAGTATAAAAATGAATTAACACCCGAAATAAAAGCGAAAATTGATAGCTATTTCGCAGATTTATTTACAAAAAAGGTTTAGATAGGTTTATACAGGTTTAGAAATTTAAACCTGTATAAATACCTATACCATTTACCCCTAATACATCAAGCAGTTTTGTTCCAACAAAAAAATTATAGTTATGGAACAAAACAATTTAATCCTCGACAAGCTCACTGAAATTGCTAACAAGCTTCAAGAGCAAACAGTATTGAAAAAGCAAGTACTTAATTTTAATGATGCTTGCTCTTATTTAGATGTTAGCCCCTCACACTTGTACAAACTCACAAGTGCAAGGCAAATCCCTCATTTCTGCCCACAAGGCAAAAAACTGTATTTCAAACGCGAAGAGTTAGACGAATGGCTCACTCGCAACCGTCAATCCACTACTGAAGAAACTCATAAGCAAGTAGAAGAAGAATTGGCTGCCTTGAGTTCTAAACGTAATGCTTCAAAAAAATAATCTCTTACCATGCAAGTTGAAACAAACATCAACCCAGCAGAGATTATTCAAAATGCCAACGAGTTCTTAAAGCCAGCAAGTGGCAATGATGAATCTAAAGGCATGTTTACAGTAAAACCTGCTAACAAATGGATTGACCAAGCAAAGGTTCGTCCTATGCCACAAATGCTATTCGATGCCTTCTGGTTCGAAGGCGAAATCTGCATCTTATTTGCCGATACCAACTTAGGCAAATCTATTCTTGCAGTGCAAATAGCCAATAGTATCAGTAGTGGCATTGCTATTAATGGTTTTCAGTTAACCGCTACACTTCAAAAAGTATTGTATTTCGATTTTGAACTATCTGACAAGCAATTTGAAATACGTTACTCTGTCAACAATCAAAACCATTATTCTTTTCACGACAATCTGCTTCGGGTCGAAATCAATCCC
Source organism: Parasediminibacterium sp. HNIBRBA5674 (assembly GCF_056745525.1). Taxonomy (NCBI): domain Bacteria; kingdom Pseudomonadati; phylum Bacteroidota; class Chitinophagia; order Chitinophagales; family Chitinophagaceae; genus Parasediminibacterium; species Parasediminibacterium sp. HNIBRBA5674. The sequence continues at coordinate 2,683 of NZ_JBQWIE010000004.1, forward strand.
GATGCAGATTTTCAAGATGGCAAATCATTTGAAGACTTACTAAATGAATCCTTAGAAAAAGCCATCATTGAAACAGGAGCCAAAGTGTTAATTATCGACAATCTCACTTACCTAAAAAGCGAAAACGAAAAGGCAAAAGATACTTTGCCTTTAATGAAGCAGTTAAAAGCCCTCAAGCGTAGGTTCGGCTTGTCTATTCTAGCCTTAGCACATACACCAAAGCGTGATGCCACAAAGCCTTTAACCAAAAACGACCTACAAGGCAGCAAAATACTCATGAACTTTTGCGATACATCTTTTGCCATTGGCGAAAGCTTTCAAGACAAATCCTTGCGCTACATCAAGCAGATTAAGCAGCGTAATACAGAAGACAAATACGGTAGCGATAATGTCATCATTTGCCAAATCACAAAGCCAAGCAATTTCTTGCAATTCCAGTTTCTCAACTATGCACCAGAACAAGCGCATTTAAAGCAAGTATCTGAAAAAGACAAAAACGAACTAGAGAAACGAATTGCTGAAATCCTTGAAAGCAACCCTACTGTTTCTAGTTATTCAGTAGCCAAGCAGCTTTGCCCCAATGATGCACAGTTCGAGAGTTTTAAAGTAAAAATTACAAGATTGATTAAAAAACTTAGGAACAATGGTAACACTAGTAACAACTAGTAACACTTGTTCCTAATGTTCCTAAATGTTACTACCATGCAAGCACATACTTACATGTTACAACCATACAAAGGGCTTTCTACACGTTACCATTGCCCTAGCTGCAACCACCGTAGCAAGTCTTTTGTAAGGTATATCCATACAGCTTCGCAGCAGCACATACACCCTACTGTTGGCCGTTGCAATCGAGAAGCAAATTGTGGCTACCACCTTACACCCAAGCAATATTTTCAGCTACATCCATCCTCTATTGAACAGTTCGCCAACTCAATACCGCAACTGCCAGTTACACAGGCTTTACCACCTACATTCATTAGCCAGCCATTGTTTCAGCAGTCACTTGCTAGTTACCATCACAATCATTTTGTGGCTTTTCTCATTAGCAGGTTTGGTATTACCACCACGCAGCAAGTACTTAACCAATACTTAGTTGGCACATCTAAGCATTGGCAAGGTGCTACTATCTTTTGGCAGATAGACCAGCAAGGCAATATCCACACAGGTAAAATCATGTTGTACAATGCCACCACAGGCATGCGTATTAAACAGCCTTTTAGCCATATTACTTGGGTACATAAGCTATTACCGCAAGTAACTAATTTTAGCTTGTCACAATGCCTATTTGGTGAGCATTTATTAAAGCACAATACCAAGCCTGTAGCTATTGTTGAAAGCGAAAAAACAGCCATCATAGCTAGCATTTACTTACCTCAGTATTGTTGGCTAGCAGTTGGCAGCTTGTCTAATCTTACAGCACTTAAATGCAGTGTGTTAAAAGGCTTAAACGTAGTTTTATTTCCTGACCTCAAAGCCTATGATAAATGGCTATTAAAAGCCCAAGAACTCAAGTATATTGCCAACTTTCAAGTCTCAAATTTATTAGAAACAAAAGCCACTTTGCAGGATAAACAACAGGGCTTCGACCTTGCAGATTACCTGCTACAAACACCATTACAACAGTTTCAAGCCCTTGCTTTCGAAATAGAAATTACCAATGCTTTTGAGTGGTGGTTATCCAGCAACCCTAATGGTGGTATGTTTACTTTCCAAAATCAAATTTTTTTAATAACACCTAACTAATCTTTCTCTTATTTGGCTTATGTTTGTTAATAACTACTTGATTATTTTTAATTCAAAAAGTTATTATAAACCATCGTATTTCTAATGAATCAGAGCCAACATAATAGTATAGTCAATTTTATTTGGAGTATTGCAGATGATGTACTTCGTGATGTATACACAAGAGGTAAATACAGAGACATTATTTTGCCCTTTACGGTATTAAGGCGTTTAGATGCTATTCTGGAACCAACCAAAGAAGCAGTGCTGCAAATGCACGAAAAGCTAAACACAATGAAGATAGACAACCAAGCCCCACAGCTTCGTAAAGTAAGTGGCTATGTATTTTACAATACATCCAAATTCACTTTCAAAAAACTACTCAACGAACCAGGTAATATTCGCCAAAACTTAGAAACCTATTTAGATGGCTTTAGCAGCGATGTACAAGATATTATTAGCAAGTTCAAGCTGCGTAATCAGCTAGACACGATGGAAGAAGGCAATATTACATTTCCACTAGTTGAAAAATTTTGTAGTAGCACAATCAATCTAAGCCCTAAACCAGTTCTTAATAATGAAGGCAAAATAGTTTTAGACGGGTTAAGCAATTTAGGGATGGGCTATGTGTTTGAAGAATTAATAAGACGCTTTAACGAAGAAAACAACGAAGAAGCAGGTGAACACTTCACACCTCGTGAAATAATTAAACTAATGACCCACTTAATTTTCGACCCAATAAAAGATAAAATCAAAGATGGCACTTACCTTATTTACGACCCTGCCTGTGGCAGTGGTGGTATGCTTACCGAAGCAGAACATTTTGCGTTAGAAATAAACCCTAAAGCAACTTTTCATTTATATGGGCAAGAAGTAAACCCCGAGACATTCGCCATCTGCAAAGCAGATATGCTCATTAAAGAAGAAGACCCCGATAAAATCGCCTTCGGCTCTACATTAAGCAACGATGGTTTTTCAAACTTGCAGTTTGATTTTATGTTGAGCAATCCACCTTATGGCAAAACTTGGAAGATAGACCAACCTGCCATAGTAGATAAAAAGGAAATCATAGACCACCGCTTTAAAATTGGAGTGCCCAGAGTAAACGATGGGCAATTGCTTTTCCTGATGAATATGGTAAGCAAAATGAAAAAGGATAGCGAACTAGGTAGCCGTTTTGCAACCATCCATAATGGTAGTGCTTTGTTTACAGGCGATGCAGGGCAAGGCGAAAGCGAAATACGCAAATACCTGTTTGAAAATGATTTGTTAGAAGCTATAATAGCCCTGCCCAACGATTTATTTTACAACACGGGCATACCTACTTACATATTTGTTCTTACTAACAAAAAAGAGAAGAAACGCAAAGGAAAGCTACAATTGATAAATGTAACAGCCGACCATTTCAATAGCAAAATGCGTAAGCCATTAGGCAAAAAAAGAGTGCAGTTCGATGCAAACCATATTGATGTTATTACCAAGTTGTTTATAGATTTTGAAACCAATGAGCACAGCATCATTTTAGATAATACCGATTTTGGTTACCATCAAATTACGGTGCATCAGCCCGAAAAAGACGAGCAAGGAAACATAGTGTTAGATGGTAAAGGCAAGCCAAAAAGCGATGCCAAGTTGAGGGATATTGAAAACATACCACTCAAAGATAGTATTGATGATTTCTTTGAAACCGAAGTTTTGTCATTTGTTCCAAATGCCTGGTACAATGCCAAAGAAACCAAAGTAGGTTATGAGGTAAATTTTGCTAAATACTTTTACCAGTATCAAGCACCAAGAAAATTAACCGAAATAACCAAAGACATTTTGGCTATTGAGCAAGAAACAGAAAATTTATTAAAAGAAATTATTGAATAAAATGGCAAAAGAAATAAGTAAAAACAGTCTTTCTGTTTTTGAGCAAATAAAAAATACAGATGAAGATGGCAACGAATTTTGGTTGGCAAGGCAATTAGCTAAAGTCTTGGATTATACCGATTTTAGAAACTTTACGGGTGTAATTGAAAAAGCCATTGAAGCCTGTGAAAACAGTGGATACGAAGTAAATGAACACATCGTTGAAGCCAACGAGGTGTTAATAGCTGGGCAAGGGGCAAAACACACCTATCCAAGTTTTAAACTAAGCCGTTATGCTTGTTACCTAATAGTGCAAAATGCCGACCCAAGCAAAGAAGTTGTAGCCCTGGGGCAAACCTATTTTGCGGTGCAAACCCGAATACAGGAAATACAGCAAATGGATGCTTACAACAAATTAAGCACCGAGGAAGAGAAACGTATTTTTTTGCGTACCGAAATGAGCAAGCACAATACCTACTTAGCTGCTGCTGCAAAAAATGCAGGGGTGCAAGATGGGTTGGATTATGCCATATTTCAAAACCACGGCTATGCAGGGCTTTATGGTGGCTTAGATGCCAAAGGCATACATAAAAAGAAGAACCTAAAAAAGAGCCAACATATATTGGACCATATGGGCAGTACCGAGCTGGCAGCCAACCTTTTCCGTGCCACACAAACCGAAGAAAAACTACGCAACGAAAATATACAGGGAAAACAAAAAGCCAACCAAACACACTACGAAGTAGGCAAAAAAGTACGCCAAACTATTAAAGAAATTGGTGGTACAATGCCCGAAAACCTACCAGTAGAGGAAAGCATAAAAACAGTACAAAAAAAATTGGATAAAAAGCCTACTAAAAAAATAGAACCCGAAAAGAAATAATGACCACTACCGCTACATATAACAAAACAGCTTGGTTGGGCAACTATCCTGCACATTGGAAAAATATTCCAGTATGGGCATTGTTTAATGATAATAAAATTAAAAACGAAGACTCTAATGAAAAAAATGTTCTTTCATTAAGCTATGGCAATATAATCAAGAGAGATGTTGAAAGTAATATGGGATTATTGCCTGAAAGTTTTGATACATACCAAATAGTTAAAACAGGCAATATAATTTTAAGGTTAACTGATTTACAAAATGATAAAAAGAGTTTAAGAGTTGGTTTAGCTAAAGAAAATGGAATTATTACTTCAGCATACACTGGTTTGGTATTAAAATACAAAAATTGTATTGCAGACTATTTCTATTACATACTGCACACTTTAGACTTGATGAAATATTTCTATAGTTTGGGTGGTGGTGTTCGACAAAGTGTAGGTTATAAGGAATTAAAATGGTTAAAACTTCCTGTGCCACCCATTGAAGAACAAAACCAAATTGTTGAATACATAAAAACCCAATCCCAAAAAATAAACCACTTTATTACCAAAAAGCAACAATTTATTGCTCTACTCAAAGAGCAAAGGCAAAGTGTAATAAATGAAGCAGTAACAAAAGGTATTGATAAGAATATAAAACTGAAAGATAGCGGCATTAAATGGTTGGGTGATATTCCTGAGCATTGGGAAGTAAGGAGAGCTAAAACTTTTTCAAATATTTTTGTACCTGAAAGAAATAAACCAGACTTGAATGACTATCGGGAAGGTTTACCTTGGATTACAAGCGAATTTATTACAGAAGAGAAATTAGATATTGATAACATAAAGTTTTTTGTTTCTGAGGATGCAATTAGTGAAGCAGGTATTAGAATACTTAAGAAAAATAGTGTTATTGCATCTTGTGTAGGTAGTTTTGATATTGCTCTTGTAATTCCATTTGACTGTGTCATAAATCAACAATTACAAGCATTTATTCCTCAAAGTATTGACCCTGAATATTTGCAATATTCAATACTAAATGCAAATGTTTTTTTTGAAACCAATGCAACTCAAACAACTCTAAAGTATGTAAATAAAGACAAGTTTGGATGTCTGCCAATTGCCTATCCACCGTTATCTGAACAAAACCAAATTATTCAACACATCAAAACCGAAACTTCCACCATAGATAAAACCATAGCCAAAGCTGAAAGAGAAATAGAACTGATAAAAGAATACAAAGAAGCTATGATAGCCGAGGCTGTGATGGGGAAAATAAAAGCCTAGTTCATCAATAACCAAAACTATACAACCATGAAAAAATTTACCATCTTTTCACTAGCCGTTGCACTATTTGGTGCATTTAAAACCAATGCACAAACGAGAGCCACTTCTTTTGATGCAATTTCAACACAAATTCAAAACTTCACAACAAATGTAGATGCTACATTAGAAAACAAACTAGTGTCAGACAAAGCCTTCAATTACTTTTTTCAAAAGAAAGTTTCTACCTATTTAAGCGGCTCATCAGAAATCAGTCTATCAAAATTATATGCCACTTACACATCGGAAAGTGATAAACTAACTTTTGGTTTTAATAAGGTTACAACTAATACAAATGGTAGGTTAGTAAGCCTTTTCAACCCTATGCTTGAAACCAACATCAAAAACAACTTCGCCACATTGTATAAAAAAGATGAGTGGCAAAGTGATATAAGAATAGGTTTCAAATACTCGTATTTGTTCCCATGCAGCACCATAAACTTCTATAATCTAGAAGGTAGTAGTGACCAAAAAAGTAAAATGATTATCAAGCGTAATGCAGCTACACAAGCGGTTTTAGCTAAAATAGCTAAAGAAAAAACTGCTTATTCAACTGCAACTACAAATGCACTACTGGATAAAAGCAAACAAGATTTAATCACAGCTATTGATGCCCAAATAGCAAGTTTAAATGCAAAATCAACAATTACACAAGAGGACAAGAGCAAGATAGCCGAATTAACGGCTTCTAAACTAAAAGTATCATTTTTAAAACTTGACAATACAGTTAACTACGATAAAAAATTAAAAGACTACGAGGACGAAATTGCAAAAGCTGAGGTTGATGCATTGTATGAAAAAAATACCTATGCATGGTCTCAAACTGCTTGGTTGTCTTTTTGGGGCTTTTTTCCTGTAACAGAGAAAAAAAGTTACATAGCCGAAAATAATACACAACCCTTTAATAAAGTTACTTTTAACAACTGGGAGTTAAATGGTCAGCTTAATTATTTAAGGGACAATCAAAACTTCACCTTTTTTGTATCAGGCACATTTAAAGTATTTCGTAACAATTCAGCTTTGGCTGATTTAATGACTAATGTAGATTATAATCAGTACCAGCAATTTCCTGGTATTAATCCAGCTAACGCAGCTATTTTAGAAACTAACAAAGGTTACATAGGAACTTACAGCGAGTTTATCACAAAAAATGTAAGTTTATTAGCAGTTATAAGTTTATCAGACACCAAAAAAAATGGAGGTGAGAGATTAGTAACACCGGGTATTAGCGTTCGCTTTGAACAAAACATTGGCGATTATAATGCCATTAACTGGCGTTTTGGTTTGCCATTACGTATAAAATCTAAAGACAAAGCCATCAACATAGAACCACAGGTTAGATTAAATAATACAAACAATTACACTAATAAAGTCGACTACAAATTACAACCAACTGTTGGACTAAATGTAGGTTTACCGTTTACGGCTTTGTTTAAATAGTAGTTATGCAATCAGATATATCAGAAAAGGGGTTAGAAATCCTCATAGAAAAACATTTGGTAGATGTATGTGGCTATCGTAATAGCTACAGTGCTTACTATGATAGAGAACTTTGTATAGATAAAGGCTTATTGTTTGAGTTTATCAAACAAACCCAACCGAGTGCTTATGATACTATTGTAAAAAGAGGTGAAGAAAAATTTTTAAAACGCCTTGCAGAGCAAATAAAAGCAAAAGGCATCATTGAAATATTACGTAAAGGCATTAAAGATTTAGATCTTCAAATCAATCTTTACTACAAAAACCCTACTTCTCTACTTAACCAAAAAGCTTTAGAAAATTACCAAGCTAATATCTTTTCAGTTACACGTCAGTTGCATTACAGCCTATCTAACAGTAATTCGTTAGATATGGCCATACTTATCAATGGCTTGCCTATTATAACCTTTGAATTAAAAAACGAATGGACAGGGCAAACAGTTAAAAATGCTATTCGCCAGTACCAGCAAGATAGAGACCCAAAAGAACCTTTATTTGCATTCGGTAGGTGTATGGTACACTTTGCAGTAGATAGCAATTTAGTGTACATGGCAAGTGAACTAAAAGGCGCTAATACATTTTTCCTACCATTTAATAAAGGCTTTAATAATGGTGCAGGCAATCCTATAAACCCCAATGGCATCAAAACAAGCTACCTATGGTCAGATACACTTACTAAAGAAAGTCTTAGCAATATCATAGAAAACTACGCACAAATTGTAGAGGAAGAAGACAAAGACACTGGTAAAATAAAACGCAAATTAATATTCCCAAGATACCACCAGTTAAGGGTTGTTAAAAACTTGCTTTCTCATGCCAAAGTCAATGGTGTTGGTCAAAAATATTTAATCCAGCATTCAGCAGGTTCAGGCAAGTCTAATTCTATTACTTGGTTGGCTCACCAGCTAGTTAGTTTACACGATTTAGAGAATGTAAACACGGTTTTCGATAGCATAATTGTTGTTACAGATAGAAGAATATTAGACAAGCAAATACGAGACAACATTAAGCAATTTGCACAGGTAAATAAGGTGGTTGAAGCCATTGAAAAAGGTAGTAAACAATTGAAAGAAGCTCTAGAAGATGGCAAAAAAATTATCGTAACTACCGTACAAAAATTTCCTAAAATTATAGATGAAATAGGAACGCTACAAGCCAAAAAATTCGCCATTATTATTGATGAAGCACACAGTAGCCAAAGTGGCGAAACGGCAAGCAAAATGAACTGGGTATTAGCTGATAAATCAGAAGCTTATGGCGAAGAAGATAACAGACAAGATGATGAATTTGAAACATCAGAAGATGCCATCAACCAAATGATTGAGCAACGTAAAATGTTGAAGAATGCCAGCTACTTTGCTTTTACGGCTACACCTAAAAACAAAACTTTAGAAACATTCGGTACAAAAACAAGCGAGGGTAAGTTCGAAGCTTTCGATGCTTACACCATGAAACAAGCCATCGAAGAAGAATTTATTTTAGATGTGCTTAAAAACTACACCACTTACCAATCTTACTACAAACTCAATAAAGCAGTAGAAGACAATCCTGAATTTGAAACCCATCAGGCAAATAAAAAACTAAGAGCTTATGTAGAAAGCCATCCCTTCTCTATTATGGAGAAATCCAAAGTGATGATTGACCATTTCCATTCAGAAGTAGCCAAGCAAATTAATAGGCAAGCTAAGGCAATGGTAGTTTGCAAAAGCATCAATAATGCAATAAAATACTACGATGCTTTTAAAACCTATCTTAAAGAAATCAATTCGCCCTATAAAGCAATTGTTGCGTTTAGCGGTAGCCGTCAAATTGATGGCGTAGATATAGATGAAGCAAAATTAAATGGCTTTCCAAGTATTGCTATCCCAGATGAATTTAAAAAGAAAGAATACAGATTTTTAATTGTAGCTAATAAGTTTCAAACTGGCTTCGACCAGCCTTTGCTGCATACAATGTATGTAGATAAAAAATTGAGAGATGTACAAGCAGTACAAACCCTTTCAAGGCTCAATAGAGCTTTCAAACCTTATAAGGAAGATACTTTTGTATTAGACTTCTTCAATACTACCGATGAAATAAAAGAAGCCTTCGAACCATTTTATACAACTACCATTTTAAGTGAAGAAACAGACGCTAACAAATTAAACGATTTGCAAGATGTCTTAGATAGTGCCCAAGTATATGCACTAGATGATGTTCATAATTTTACAAACCTTTATTTCAATAATGCTGACAGGCAACAACTTGACCCAATTATTGATGCTTGCGCCCATAATTTCAAATCTGAATTAAACGAAGAAGCACAGATAGATTTTTTTGTAAAGGCTAAATCATTCTACCGCACCTATGCGTTTTTATCTAAAATTCTATCTTTTAAAAATGCCTATTGGGAAAGGTTGTATTGGTTCTTAAAGTTTTTGATGCCAAAAATAAAACCAAAAGAAAATGAAGATTTGGCTAAGGGAATTATTGAAGCAATTGATTTAGATAGTTATCGATTAACACGTACAACTACAGATAATATTGGCTTAAATGGTGGTGAAGAAATAGACCCAACACCCCCAATAATGAAAGGCAAAAAAGGTGATAATGCGTTCAATGAATTAGAGGCAATTATAAATGAGTTCAATACTCGTTTTGGAATTGATAATTGGACAGATGATGATAAAATCAAGAAATTCCTGTTTGAACAATTACCAGCAGACTTTGCAAAAGACCAAGCTATTGTAAACTCTCTAAATAATTCAGATAAGCAAAACGCAAAAATTACATCTGACAAAAAGGTAGAAGATTTAATGCAAGATGTAATCTTCACTTATACCGATTTGTACAAAAGATTTACAGACGATGCTGATTTCAAAAGGCAGTACCTAGACTTTGTTTTTGATAAAATATGGAAACAAAATCAAATGCGCCTTTAGTCATTCTTGCTTTCTCTTATTTTCACATATTATCCACATCATGCTTTTTGTAATTATGCTAAATCCTTTAGTGGCATAATTTTTTGTTATACTTGCTACTGTCGATAAATTGACATTTAAGCATGGTACAAAATTTACAATTAAACATCATTCCATTTTCTATTATTCAAGATGTTGTTACTGTAGCATTATATACTGAATATGTAGAAGATTACTGCCCTTTGTATATCGATGAAGATTTAATTGGCTTGTTAGACGACAAAATGACACCAACTCAAAAATTGGTTAGCCCGTGGCTTTACACCAATTTTCAGCCGCCTAAGCAAGATGCAATTGTAATTACGGTAAATCTGCGTACACACACCAGCTTTGCTTGTCATTATTATCGCTATCTATTGTACAGTTATTTTAAAAATGGCGTTGCAAACATCATGAAGCGCAATTTTATTGATGATGTTGAAGTATGGTTTATTAACAAGACAAATACAAGCACGCTTTACAACGAATACTTTCAATACACCATTAAAGTACAGCATGGTAAGTTAACAAATAGCCCCGAATTAGTCTTGTCGTATGATGGAACAACAAAGGTTTACAAGAAAAGCCTACACGATATGGTCGGCTTTCCTACCGAAAATCTAAATTATATCAATTGTAATGGCATCATTTATAAGTACGAGAAACACGCTGACATTATTAAGCAAAACCTTAAAAACGCTTATCCAATTATTAGTAATAAACTAAAACCAATTCTGCAAATCCCTTTCGATAAGCCCGACCTTTCTAATCGCTATCCTAAATACTTTCAGCATCTATCTAGCTTTTTTAATAATCACCTAAATACACCATTACTAAAAAAGCAATTCACATTTACAAATAATGGCTTTTTCAATGTGCCAGAAGAAAACATTAAACTTTTACTAGGCGATTCACAATTGTTACAATTTGGTAGCGAAGTAGGCACAGAACCAAAATTTGACCTAAAAAAATATGGCCCATTCAGGCATTCTACACTTGCCGCCAATGTCAAGTTCTTTTTTATTGCACACCAGCAAGATACTAGCCTAGTAGATACAATTAAATCCTATTTTACCAAGGGTTATAAATACCATCCTAATTTTCAAAACTTTGTCCACCAGCCTTTTTCATTCGATGATAGTTTAAATATTTATTTTAATTCTCTTACCCCAAATCACATCATTGGTCAAGTTTATCAAGTTTTAAAGCATAGAAACCCAGAACCCAATATTCAATACTTTGCAATTTATATTAGCCCTTTTAACAAGCATACATCAGAAAGTGAAGAAAAAAGAGTGTACTTCCGCATCAAAGAAATGTTGCTAACCTATAAGTATTTATCACAGGTTATCTATAAAGAAAACATCCCTAAGCCTGAATTCAATTACTATCTACCCAATATTCAAATTGCAATGCTTTCAAAACTTGGTGGTAAGCCCTGGGTTTTAAAAAGAGAGCCATCAAAGGAATTAATAGTTGGTATAGGTGCTTACCACAATGCTACAATTGATAGTAAATATCTTGGGTCTGCATTTTGTTTTGATAATCTAGGTGACTTTAAAAATTTCTCTTGCTTTAAATCCAAAGATTTAAAAGCACTTACAGGGTCTATTAGAGAAGCTGTTGAGAACTTTTTAAAAGCGAATAAGCAAGCCACACGCTTAATCATTCACTTTTATAAGGTCATAAGCAAGAAAGAGTTAAAGCCTATCTACGAAATGCTTTACAACGAGCTAAACCTAAAAATTGATATTATCATTGTCACTATTAATAAAACAGCTAGTAAAGACTTATTGGCTTTCGATACTTTAAGTAAAGGAAAATTGATGCCTTATAGTGGTACATACACAAGAGTTGCAGAAAGAGAGTATTTATTATTTAACAATACACGATACAATGAAAACTCAAATCCAATAGCAAGAGAGTATCATTTTCCAGTTAAATTAAAAATTACAGCAACCAATCTCATTATTTTAGAAGATGATTTGCTTATAGAAACTTTAATAGACCAAGTCTATCAGTTCAGCCGCATGTATTGGAAAAGTGTCAGCCAGCAAAACCTACCTGTAACCATAGCTTACAGCGAAATGTTAGCAGAAATATACCCATTCTTCAAAAATCCTGTTATACCAGAGTATGGCACAGACAAGCTTTGGTTTTTATAAATTATACTGCATTACAATTCAGAAGGGAAAATAAAAAATAGCGTATTTACCAATATACCCAAGCATTTTCACTAACAATTCTATTCTTAAAATGTCAAGTATTATGTACCAATTACTTGACATTCCTATTTTTGTAATACATTTGCATTCTAAAGAACAGCTTTATGACAGTAGCTGAAAAAATAGAAAAAAAAATTAGTAAAATGATAGATGGTACTACATTTAAGTACCAAGAACTTTCTATTACTAAAACCGAATATTCAGCGGCAGCCAAAGCCATTGAAAGACTGATAAAAAAAGGGCTATTAACCCGAGCATCAACAGGTGTTTTTTATAAACCCAAGCAAACTGCCTTTGGCAGCCTAAAACCCAAAGAAGAAGAATTATTAAAACCATATCTGTTTGAAAACAACAAACGTGTTGCATACATAACAGGCACATTGTTATACAATAGAATGAAGCTAACTACACAAGTGCCAAAGAACATAAAAGTAGCAACAAGAGACAAACGTATTGTTACAAAAATTGGAAATATACAAGTAAGGTCGGTAAAAAGCTATGTAGATGTAACCAACGATAATTATTATTTAATGGAATTGTTAGATGTCATGAAAGATTTTAAAACCATTCCTGATAATAATAAATTACAAACAATCAATTTTATGCTGCAATCACTTCAAAAACTTGCACCTAAAGAAATAGAGAAACTAATAAAATTTGCTATCAAATATCCACCAAGAGTAAGGGCATTCTTAGGTGCATTACTAAGCAAATTAAATCCCCAAGAACAATTTGCAGAATTAACAAAAAGTATAAACCCCCTATCCGTTTTTGAATTTGGAATAACACAAGAAGAACTATCAACAATTGAAAACTGGAACATCAGATAACTATGAATTTGCACACTAACAAACAACTTTTTGAAGATGCTGTGATAGCAACAGCACAGCGTTTCAATATTCCAGAAATCTATGTTGAGAAAGATTATTGGGTTACTGTTGCCTTGTTTGCAATATTCCACTCACCCATTGCAGAAGAAGCAGTTTTTAAAGGCGGCACAGCCCTTTCAAAGTGTCATAAAATAATTCAAAGATTCTCAGAAGATGTAGATATGGTGGTGTTAAATAATAAAGGAGAATCAGGCAATAAACTCAAAAACAAACTAAAAGCAATTACAGATGCAGTGAATATAATAATGCCAGAAGTAGAAATTGAAGGCATCACAAATAAGTTGGGAATGATTCGTAAAACAGCCCATCAATACACCAAACAAAACTTTCAAGGAACGTTTGGACAAGTAAGAGAACAAATTATTATAGAAGCTACTTGGCTAGGTAGTTCTAATCCGTTTATCATATCAGAAGTAGATTGCTACATTACCCAAATGATGAATACAACGCAGCAATTTGAATTGATTGACCAATATAAAATGAACCCGTTTATTGTTAAAGTGCTAAGCAAGGAACGAACGCTATGCGAAAAAATAATGAGTCTTGTTCGATTCTCACAAACGGCACATCCTTATGAAGATTTATCAAATAAAGTAAGGCATATCTATGATATCCATTTAATGCTGAAAAATGCTGAAATCAATACTTTTATTAAAAGCTCAGAATTTGAAGCATTGCTACTGCAAGTCAGAAATGACGATAAAATAAGTTTCAAAAACAATAATGAATGGCTCAATAATCATCCATCAACTGCAATTATTTTCAGCAACCCAGTAGATACTTGGAACAAAATAAAAGCAACTTATAGAACCACCTTCAAAGAATTAGTAGTTGGTGAACTTCCGAATGAAGATGATTTAATAAAAACCCTAAAACAAATACAAAATAGATTACTCAAAATAAATTGGAATACCATTTAAGTAGTACCAACTTAGCCTTATTAATGACACCAATCGATACAAAAAAAATATTCAATTATTCAAATCCTTATTTAAAGGCAGAGAAGATGTGTTTGCTACACGTTGGGAGAAGGATAATAAAAGTGGCTATATGCCTGCATATTATTTCGACCCATATAGGTTTAGAGTCCATAAAATGAAAGGTGGCACGTTTCAAAACTATCCAGATAAAATACACTTAACACTTACAGATGAGCAAATAATAAAGCACTTAAACGGTGAACAATTAATAGGCATTTATCCATTATTAAAAGATAATACTACTTGGTTTTTAGCAGCAGATTTTGACAAAGAAAATTGGATAGAACAATGTAGAGCATTTATTAAAGTATGTGGCGAAATGAATATTTCTGCGTACTTGGAACGTTCACGTTCTGGAAAAGGTGGTCACGTTTGGATATTTTTGAGCAATCTTACCCAGCAGTAAGAAGCAGGAAAATATTTATTTCTGTTTTGGAACAAGCAGGTATATTTTCAGTATTTGATAAAAGTTCAAGTTTCGATAGATTATTCCCCAATCAGGATTTTCTCTCTGGCAAAGGCTTTGGCAATTTAATTGCTTTGCCATTGTATAAGAAAACGTTTGAGCAAGGCAACAGTTGTTTTATTTATGTGGATTCATTAGAACCACATAAAGACCAATGGAGTTTTTTTAGCAACATAAATAGAATTTCAACTATTGAGCTTGATAATTTACATCAAAAAATTACAGGCACATCGGCAACAATTTCTTCAACACAGGCAATATCAAATAAATTAACCATTACTTTAAATAACGTTGTTTCAATTCGCAGAGCTGGAATAAACTCAGCACTAATTAACTTTCTAAAAGAAGAATTGAATTTTGCTAACAATGAATTTATAATCAAAAAGAAAGTCGGCAGAAACACTTTTGGTACTGAACAATATTTCAAATTTATTGAAGAAACAGAAAATCAAATTATCGTTCCCAAAGGCTTTGTTGGTAAGGTTCTTCGCTTTTGCAGAGATAATAAAATTGAGTATAACTTTATTGATGAGAGAAAACTAAGACCAACAACTTTTTTCAAATTCAACGCCACATTAAGAGAACAACAAAATGCCACAATAGCAGTAACTGATAAAAAAAACATTGGTGTAATTGTAGCACCACCAGGTTCAGGAAAAACAGTTGTTGCGTTAAAAATAATTGCTCAAAAACAGCAACCTGCTTTAATTATTGTTCATCGCAAACAACTGGCAGAACAATGGATTGAAAGAATTGAAACTTTTCTGGGAATATCTAAAATCGAAATTGGAAAAATTGGTCAGGGTAAAACAAAAATTGGTAAAAACCTCACCATTGCTACAATTCAAAGCTTGACAAAAGAATTAGAGAAACCTGAGGCTACAAACATTACAAATGCTTTTGGAACAATTATAGTTGATGAATGTCACCATGTCCCAGCAGCAACTTATAGAACGACTGTTGCTAAAATAAACAGTTTTTATTTGTACGGGCTAACTGCTACGCCTTTTAGAAAATACAATGATGGCAAACTTATCTTCATTCATTTAGGCGAAATAATTTCAGAATTAAAGCCACAGGATATCAGTACACATAGGCAAGCCAAAATCATTATCCGCATTACAGAATTGGATGTTCCTTACAATTCTAAAACAGACAAATTTGAAACACTATCAAAAATATTAATCCACGATTCGACCCGAAATAAACAAGTATTGGAAGATGTAATCAAAGAATTAAATGCAGGTAAAAAGGTCGTTATCATTACCGAGAGAAAAGAACACATTGATTCTCTGAACCAATATTTAAAACAGTCTTATGAAACAGTTACAATATGTGGCGAAGATTCAGAAAGCGCCAGAACAACCAAATGGAAAATATTAAAGGAAGGCAATTATCAAGTACTAATAACAACTGGTCAGTTTTTTGGCGAAGGAACGGATTTACAAAATATACAGTGCCTTTTTTTAGTGTACCCTTTTTCATTTGAAGGTAAATTGATTCAGTATATTGGAAGAGTTCAGCGTTCAGAAATTGCCCCAACTATTTATGATTACAGAGATATAAAAATAGATTACCTCAACAAATTATTTTTAAAAAGAAGTGCTTATTACCGAAAAATTGAGAAACAAGCTACACTATTTGATGATTCAGAAATAGTTAAAAAAACTTCAAACGATAAATTCGTAACAATACAACAAACAATAAAAGTTCCAATTGAAGAGTTAGAATTTAGATATGGTGGTATTGCGTTTAAGTATGTTGCTGAAGTTATTAAATCAGAAATTTATTTTGAAATTGAAAACATTGAAATAAGACCTGAGTTTGAAGTCCTAAAACCGTTTTTTATTAAAGCATTGCAATCAAAATATGTTATTGTCGAAATTAGCGCTGAATTTAAAAATGATGTGTTGATTTCTCAGTTAGCAATATCTGGCGATATACAAAAAATAAATAGAGAAGTGATTGAAAGTGTTAGATTCAAGTTTGTTACTAAAAACTTTATAGGAAAAAAGAATGCAGGTGCAATACAAAATAATTTACTTGATGCACAACCAGTTCAATTAGATAATTCGCTTTATGAATCTGGCGAAGAATTGTTAAATGATATTTTAAAACAAACACACTTTAAACACCACAGACAACTTCGTTATTTATCAGAACAGCACAGTGATGATATCATTAAAATACAGTTTATCTTAAACCCATTTTCATTTATTTTCTTACTTGTCGGCCACAATCAGTTTCATATTGTATTAGAAACATTAGATACAGAAGAAGCAACTTATTTATGGCATTTCGATAAAAATCCTGAATTGATACCATCTTACTTAAAAGAAGTTAATATACAACTAAACGTAATCCAAAATCAAGGTAGGCAAGCATTTCTTGAAACAAATCCTGAAAATTTCAGTCGTATTCTACACAACTACGCAAATGAGCCAAAAGGTTTTATTGAATGGAAAGACTTGCTACAGGAAAGGTTATTTTAGAAAGGATGTAAGCAGTCACGATAGTACCTGATTTACCCCTCAAGAAAAGTGCCCCCTTTGAGAAAGAATATTTGTGTTACTACAATATTTTACTTTAATAGATATACACCACACGTTGGGATGAAATACCTTTTATTGGCTAAAGCCCTAGCCAAGTGTCGCTACCCTTTGCACAATGCTTTGCTTCGTAGCCACATTAGCTATCACAGCAGCAGCAAGGCACTTCGCTAATCGTACCTCTAGCTTGTACCTCGCACCTGCCTTTGCTTGGCTACTTTAAATCCATTGCGTGGCGTTGCCACATCTCAGTAGTTGCTTGCCCACTAACGTTCTACAAGCAAGTTATTGCCCACGCCGCAGAACCTACGCACAGCAAGGTAAAGCGGTGTTCAGTATTTGTCGTCAGCAAGTACATGCGCCATACCAGCAAGGCAGTAGCAATTATTTGTAGTGTCGCTTATATGATATTGCTACACCCATGCTGCCCTTCGGGCTACTAGCGTAGGTATGTCACAGTCCTTGCAGTTCCTTCGCATACTTTCACGGCAGCTACCTGTGTCCTACATAAAAGCAGCCTTAATCCCAATTCCCCCTTAGGGGGTTAGGGGGCTACTCTTTTGTAGTTTCTTCCGTCCGCCCCCGCTATCGGCAACACAATGTTGGTGGCAGCCCAAACCAAAACGGAAAAAAACTGTCCCAAACTGAAAGTAAAAGTCGTAGTTTTGGGCGAAAAACTGTCCAACCCGACCAACAAAAAGAGTTAGATTTTCGCCAACCTTATGTCCCAAAAATACTGAAATGGGTTGCCACCAACGAACAAGTGTTGCCGATGGCGGGGGAATTTGGAAAACGTCCGCTGGAACGTCCGCCGATATAAATTACTGATTTTCAATTACTTACTACTTGTTTTGCTTCATTCGTCTGCCGAAACAAAAGTACAAAAGAAATCCCAAAGTTGGGGTTTCTTCTGTCCGCCCCCGCTATCGACAACACAATGTTGGTGGCAGCCCAAACCAAAACGGAAAAAAACTGTCCCCAACCGAAAGTAAAAGTCATGGTTTTGGGCGAAAAACTGTCCAACCCGACCAACAAAAAGAGTTAGATTTTCGCCAACCTTATGTCCAAAAAATACTGAACTGGGTTGCCACCAACGGTTTTGGGCTTGGCGAAGGTGGGGGAATTTGGAAAACGTCCGCTGGAACGTCCGCTGATATAAATTGCTGATTTTCAATTACTTACTACTGCTTTTGCTTCATTCGTCTGCCGAAACAAAAGTACAGAAAAATTCCCAAAGTTGAGGTTTCTTCCGTCTGCCCCCGCTATCGACAACACAATGTTGGTGGCAGCCCAATCAGTCAAGGAAAAAACTGTCCCAAACTGAAAGTAAAAGTCATGGTTTTGGGCAAAAAACTGTCCAACCCGACCAACAAAAAGAGTTGGATTTTCGCCAGCCTTATGTCCCAAAAATACTGAACTGGGTTGCCACCAACGAACAAGTGTTGCCGATGGCGGGGGAATTTGGAAAACGTCCGCTGGAACGTCTGCCGATATAAATTTCTGATTTTCAATTACTTACTACTGCTTTTGCTTCATTCGTCTGCCGAAACAAAAGTACAGAAAAAATCCCAAAGTTGGGGTTTCTTCTGTCCGCCCCCGCTATCGACAACACAATGTTGGCGGCAGCCCAATCAGTCAAGGAAAAAACTGTCCCAAACTGAAAGTAAAAGTCGTGGTTTTGGGCGAAAAACTGTCCAATCCGACCAACAAAAAACGCTGGATTTTCGCCAACCTTATGTCCCAAAAATACTGAACTGGGTTGCCACCAACGAGCCGGGCTTTGTGGCAGGTTGGGAAATAGTATTCCTTCTACCCGAAACCGATGCTCAATTTATAAATAAAAGTTGATGATAAGAAGTGATGCTCAACAAAGTTTGTCAAGCCCGAACCGAAGTACAATAGCAATAAAATGCTCATTGTTACTACGTCCGCCCAAATAGCACAAAACCCAATGTTAGCTGCCGTTTTGTCGAGACGCAAATAAATAAATATGGAAAAATTAAAAGTTGGCGATAAAGTTTATTATAAAAAACACCAACAATGGGGTAATAATATATTTTACACTTTTGCTACTGTCGAAAGGCTTACTAAAACACAAGCAATTTTGTCTAATGATACGAAGTTAGTGAATGAACCTAAGTTCGATAATTGGTCTAAAATTGTTGGCTACCCTACTTATGGTGATAGTTGGGAAAAGTGGCATATTGAAACTCCTGAAATAATAGAAGAAGCCAATAAAGAAAAAACACGTCAAAAAATTGTCAATTGGTTTAAAAACAGAAAGTTCGGCGAAGAAGAACAATTTATAATTTACAATACTTTCAAAACGCTGAACCAATTAGAGGCTATTCCAAATGGCAGCTAACGAGCAGGGCTTTTTGCAGGTTGGGAAATAGAATTCCGTCTGCCTGGAACCGCTGCTGATTGAAAATATAAAGTTGAAGTTAAGAACAAAAGTTCAGCGATGTACGTCCTGCCCGAACAAAAGCTGATTAGAATTACAAATGCTCATTGTTACAACGTCTGCCCAACTTGCACAAAACCCAATGTTGGCTGTAGGTTTTGTCACCCACCTTCTTTGAGATTGTCATAATGAATAAGCACCCAATTTTTATTTATTGTCTTACCACTTTCAAAATCTTTTTTCCAAAATGATGAGTCCTTAACATTGATTTTTAAATTGTCTGGCAAGTAAACAAGTTTATGGTCTCGTGAAAGCCAAAACTCTACAAAGTTTCCAATGTCTGGTCTGTAAGAACTGCCTATGATTTTTAAACTGTCTTTTAAATTTGTCAGCGATTTTAAAATGGCAAATGGATTTTGTTTTGGAAAAATACTTGTAGTCAAAATTGAAGTGTCAATTATTTTGTCTTGTCCGTGTTGTCAACTGATGTAATGCGAAAAACTGTTTGTTTAAATTCAGCAAATGTAAAACGCCAATATTTTGAAGTGTCAAACGAAAAGGTAGAATGAAAGTCGTTTTGAAAATTCAAAGCTCTATAAATTGTCACAAAGTTTGTGTCCTTAATGGTATTGTAAAAAAATGAATATTCAGAATTTTCCGATTTTAATTTACTCCAAATATCAAAGTCACCACGTCTGCCATAACTCCATTCTTTAAATGTCTTTATTGAAATGCTGTCAATTTTTTGAGAAATTGCTACAGCTTTCTTCTGAATATTTCGGTCTGAAAATTCATTGTCGCAACTTGTGAGAATTGTCAACCCAAATATTAATGATATGAATTTTAGAGGGTGTCCCATAAACTTACAGCCAACGGACGGGGCTTGGCGTTTGTGGCGGAATTTGAAAAACGTCAGCCGATGACCGCTGCTTGGTAAAAGTACAAATGTTCATTGTTATTTCTGTCGCTAAATTTATAACGTCAAGCTGGAACAACTGATGATAGATAGGTGAAGTTGATGTGGCGTTATCTGTCCGCCGACATAACGCCAAACCCGATGTTGGCTGTAGTTTTTGTCTAACAACCACATTCGCCATAAATATCTATCGTAATCGCCTTACCACCTTTTCTTGTCAATTTAAGTGTTCCTTTTTGTTGCCAAGTTTCGTCAATTTGTCCAATTTGTTTAATGTCTATTGTAAGCTCAAAGTCTTTGTTGTCGTATTTTTTAATGAGGTGTTTTTCAGAAACTTGTTTTGAGTCTACTAATTTGAATTTTGTCAAAACCCCATTGATGTGAATAAAAGATGCGTCTTGATAGTCGTCTACATAAATGTGAACATTGCTCTTAAACTCATTTTCATTGTTAGAAAAATAGCAAGAGCAGCCGTCAATTTCTGGGGGGAAAGTAGAAAATGTGTCAATCAAAATAGGTCGCTCAATTACAGTGTCTTTTTTAGTTTCAATTTGCACATTGGAACTTGAAGACTGTTGTTTTATTGGTTCGTTTTGTCCACAAGAAACAATTGATATAGAAACTAAAAAAAAGAAAATTGTCTTAAAAATATTTTTCATAAAAAGTTTGATAGTGCAGTTAGTCAAAATTACAGCCAACGAAAAAGGCTTGGCGTTGTTGAGGAATTAGAATTCCGTCTGCCCATAACCGAAGCTCAATGATTGCAATATTGCTGATGTTTTATTCAATTGCCAAATTTATATTCGTCTGCCCGAACTGCTGCTAAATAGTAGTACAAATGTTGAGGTTTAATTCGTCAAGCCCCAATAATGCCAAACCACTGTTGGCAGTAGTTTTTCTCAAAATCCATAAGCAACAAGTCTGTTTTTATAGACACCTTTTTCAATTTTCCAAATAACTTCATAACTTCCTGCTCCATCACTATTCATTGTTTGAATATAAAAAATTTCATTTGTTATGTCATAGTTGACTTGTGCATTAAATAGATTTGGATTGTAAAGTCCTTCTAATGCAATTTTTGGAAGTATAATATTCTTTTGTCCAACTTTAATTTCTACTTTTTCAAATTGTGTTTTAGGAACTCCACCATCTTCACCATAGTATTTTTTATTGTCAATTAGTTCTATTTGGTTTGGATAATCTTTAACGAATTTAAACTTGTGTTTGCTTTTGTTGAATTTACTTTGAAATATTTTTACCTGAATTGTGTCTTTCTTTAAAATTACAACATTGTCATTTGTTTGCAATAAAGGAATAGTCAAAAAACTTGAAACCAATTTATATTTATTTGAATAGATACAACCGTGTAATTCTTTTTCTTTTTTTGAATAGTCTATGATTGTCCAATTTCCTTTTTTTTCAAAGCAATAAATTAAAAATCCATTAGGAAGTTTGTCTACAATTTTACTACTTATACTTCCATCTTCTCTAACATTTAGTAAACTGTCTTTGTCATTAACAATTGCAAATTGTCCATAAGAATTTAAAGAAATAATTAGGATTAAAAAAATATGTAATGTTTCATTGAAGGCTGTCTTTTAAAATTACTGCCAACGGACGGGGCTTGGCGTTTGTGGCGGAATTTGAAAAACGTCAGCCGATGACCGCTGCTTGGTAAAAGTACAAATGTTCATTGTTATTTCTGTCGCTAAATTTATAACGTCAAGCTGGAACAACTGATGATAGATAGGTGAAGTTGATGTGGCGTTATCTGTCCGCCGACATAACGCCAAACCCAATGTTGGCTGCCGTTATTTTTCTTACTTTATTAAGCTCTTTTTTATTTCTCTACATTTTGTGTAATTTCTATAAACTTGGTGTACAAGTGAAGATTTATAAAGTTTATCTGCAGTTGCTTTTATTTCTTTAATAGTTGTAGAAATGAAATTGTCTAATTCAGTTTTCCTATATTCTGAAAAGTCAAAATGTGGGTCAAAAATTATATGTTGACCAATTTTCGCAAGTACAATATGTAACGTAAATCTATTAGAGTGTATGTAGTGGCTTTTGTTTCTTCCTGTTGAAGCTTTTTCTTTAATTTTCAAACCCTTAATAATTTCTCTATTTATTTGAACTGTACGCAAAATCTGAATTGCTGATAAAGTTGGTGTAATAATATCCGTGTATGGTTTTTGAGTAATATCTTCCCATAATTTACCTACTTCTCTTTTAGCTAAAACTGAATTGTCTACATTGGATAATGAGCAAGCTATACTTGTAATTACTTCCTCAACATTATAATTGTTATTATCATTTTTGGGCATTGAGTCTGACCTTTTATAATGATAATTGATGCTTTCTAATGCTAATTCAATTTTTATTCTCTCTTGCTCAGGGTCTAACGAAACAAAATCTCTTTTATCTACTTTGTTTTGAGTATTCGTTTTTTTAGTAACGTTTAATCCAAATCCTTCAGGGCATCCTTCTAGAGATATTATTTTTATAAAAACTTTTGTTTCTCCAACTTTATCTGGATTTTTCTCAAAAATATTTCCTAAGGTCCCAACAGTTTGTGCTCCATTTACAATTTTAAAATCTTCAGCTACAAATATTCCAGAATTTCTATCACTTCCTCCAAGTGGCTTTTTATTAATTGATTGGCATAAAGCTGTAATCCCATTATTATAGAAATAAAAATTTTCAGGTTCATTTTGTATCGTTTCAACAATATCCTCGTTTACTTCACTAAATCCAATAAAATCACGTATGTTTTCTGAAAATAGTTTGCCTCTATTTTCAGCCCAAATATTTGCAATATCACTGCCGTTTATTGTACCATAAATTGCAAAATAAGGGTCTTCGACTTTTCCCCAATTTGATAAAATTAAATCTGCTTTTATAGGACGTCCTTCCATTATTCCCACTAAAGATTTATGACTTTGTTTCAAAGAAAATCTACTAAAAACAGCTAACTCAGTTGGGT
Source organism: Parasediminibacterium sp. HNIBRBA5674 (assembly GCF_056745525.1). Classification (NCBI taxonomy): domain Bacteria; kingdom Pseudomonadati; phylum Bacteroidota; class Chitinophagia; order Chitinophagales; family Chitinophagaceae; genus Parasediminibacterium; species Parasediminibacterium sp. HNIBRBA5674. The sequence continues at coordinate 26,277 of NZ_JBQWIE010000004.1, forward strand.
CATTTAGTTCTTCTATTAAATCATCAACAATTCTTTGATTATGTTCTGAAAGACCATCTTTGCCTGTAAATGCCAATACAATTTTTAGCTTTACAAGTGGGTCTTCTAACGCTTCTAAAATTTCATTTTCTTTATTCTGAACTTTTGTATTAAATCTGTCAAGTTGTAATTCAATTAAATCAATTATACCTGTTTTAAATTTTCCAACTTCACCTGTGTCTGGTTCACCAATTCCATTTTTTATCCATTTAGATTGAACAAGCCATAAATATTTGTTTTTTCTATCATAATAGATAGCGTCCAAACCATTATCATCAAAGCTGTCAACTATTGTACTTGAAGCAATATCAGGGTCAATATTTGCTAATACTTGAAGAGTATATGCTGCAAAAGACCTAGTTAAAAAGAAATTTTCTTTATCTTGTTCTGACTTAGCATCAGAAATATCAATTTTATCTTTATAGATTTCAGCCAACTTAGCTTTTATATGATTTACGTGCAATATACTCATTTATACTTTATTTTTATTGTTTGGTTGAGGGGTCTCAATATAATGGCAGGCAACGAAAAAGGCTTGGCGTTGTTGGGGAATTAGTATTCCGTCTGCCCATAACTGAAGCTCAATGATTGCAATATTGCTGATGTTTTATTCATAAGATAAATTTATAACGTCAAGCTGGAACTGAAGCACAATAAAGAACAAATGTTGAGGCTATATTCGTCAAGCCCCAATAATGCCAAACCTAATGTTGGCTGCTGCCCTATCTGTGTTTGTCAAAAAGGGGATTTCCAAATTGCAATTGTACTATCCTTTGACTTAGAAATAATAGAGTCGATTTTGTCAAGCACTTCAACTCTAAGTCGTTTAGTCATTCTCTTTTTTGTGCTATCTGCAATCATAGAATTTGCTCTAACGTTTTCAATTACTTCTTGGCTTGTCTCATAATTGTAAGCAAAACGAACACTAATAAATCCTGTTCCACTCCATTGCACACAATATGTTTCTCTTGGGTATTTGTCAAAGTAAATGTTAGTCATATTTAAAAACTCATAACTAGAAGTCATTGATTTTGCTAAGTCTTCTGATGTAGGTAAGTATTGAGGATAAACTTTAAAAAATGTATCAACATATTTTTCTACATACTCACTCTTGTATTTTTCTTTATCAATGTCAACCAAAGAACCAAGTCCACTGCCTGCTTGATAACCAAAACCATTGTTGCAAGACCTCATAAATGCAAATACAAAAATTCCAATAGCTATCAAAATAGCCAAGCCAATATAACCTAAAATTTTGTTTGTTGTCATAATGAAAGTGTCAAAAAGGGTTGCAGCCAACGAACAGGGCTTTGTGCAGGCAGGGCATTGTTGATTGTCCAGCCCGGAACTGAAGCCCAATAAAGAAATAAAAGTACAAGTTAACAACTAAAAGTCCAACAGAATTCCGTCCAGCCCGAACCAAAGTACAGCGATGCAAACAGCCGAAGTTTGAATGTCAAGCCCTGCTTGCACAAAACCCCATGTTAGCGGCTGTATTGGTTCAAGTCACGAAGCACTGCAATTTGCTCGTCAAAAAAATCTGTAGAGAATACTTCCTCTTTCTTTTCGTTTATTGAATTTTGTAAATCGTCGCCTGACACTTTAATTCCTTTCTGCTCTAAGATTTTTTCAACTTCTTGTGCTTGATATTTTTCAGATTTCTGTCGTTCGTTTTGCAAAGCTTTCCAACTCCCTGAATATCCATTGAAATAGTCTGTCTTGTTTTTTTTGTCTAAAAACAAAATGGCTTCCATAACAAACTTTTGGTCAAAATACAATGAAGGTTTGGTCAAGTAGTAGTCCAAATATCTTTTCAGATAGTTAATACAATTCTCGTCATTAAAAAAAGCAAGTGTCAATGAGTAAATGTGTCCAACGCAACAAACTTCGCTTTTAAGAAGATGTGTTCCGATTGTGTCAATTAGTTCTTTGTAATCTTTTACGGCTGCAAAGTAAGAGCCGACTAATCGTGTCCGCCAATTGAAGTCGCCCAATAAATTGAGGCAAACGTCTTTCGTTATTTGAGGTTTGATTTCTTTGATTTTGTCAATCCACTTTGAATTGTCGTAAGAGCCGATTTCCATATAATAAGGAACTGCCCACTTCTTTATAAAGTCAACAGATAAGTCTTTGTCATTCTTGTGCGTTGGCAAACTTTCAAAAGGTGAACTGTGTCTAACAGTTGCACCTGCTGAATGAAGTCTTGCCATTTCGTTTAGGTTGTCCATAATATAGCCGCTAACGAAAAAGGCTTGCTGCAGTTTGGGAATTAGAATTCCGTCTGCCCGTAACTGAAGTTGATAATTGCAATATTGCCGATGTTTTATTCATTAGCCAAATTTATAACGTCAAGCTGGAACTGAAGCTAAATAACGAACAAAAAGTTGATGCTTACAACGTCCAGCCCAAATTGCAGCAAACCCAATGTTGGTAGCAGCCCATTTTATGCTTTTTCAAGTTTTTCTTTCTTTACTCTCCTAATCAGAATCACAATTCCTGATATAAGTCCAAAAAGTCCACCTAAATAACTAAAATTATGGATTGAACCAACAGTTATAAAAGCATTTTTATCAATTAAGTTGTTAGGTAAATACCAATCAACTCCACTTTTTGTTAAAATAAAGTGTCCATACACATAGCCAATAATTCCAAATACTATTGTTATATAAAAAGTCATCAATACAGCTTTCGTCAATGCCTTAATCATTGTCAAATGACTTTTAAAAATAAATGCTCCAATTAGTGTTAAAACTATTCCAATAATGAGTCCTGTCCACCAGGTGGCTAAAAAACCTATTACTGCAACTGTTTGTCTATGTCCACCAAACCATTTTGGGTCAAAACCAAATTGTTCATACTTAAATCTTGTAAAATATTCTGTCGAGATTGAAAAAGTAACTTGGTCGTGAAGTATTCCAAAAAGTCCTGCTAATAAAACACATATTATAATTGTCGAAATGGAAATAAGAAGTTTTTTCATTAGCGATTTTTGTCTTACCCTTTAATGTTTAGAGAGTTTTACTTTTGGGTTGCTACCAACGATCAGGGCTTGCTGCAGTTTGGGGAATAGTATTCCGTCTGCCCGTAACCGAAGTTGATAATTGCAATATTGCCGATATTTTGTTCAAATGCCAAATAAAATTCCGTCAAGCTGGAACTGAAGCTAAATAGTAGTACAAATGTTGAGGCTTATTCCGTCTGCCCAAATTGCAGCAAACCCAATGTTGCCTGCAGTTTTTCGTCCAACGAGACGAAAAACTACCAAAGTTTCCACCAAGGTTTTTGTTTGTCAATAGCTGCTATTTGATAACCTGTTGGTTGTTTCTCAATTTCAGTTCTATTGTCAATGTACTCAAAATGATTATACTGGTCTGTAATGCCTGTTAAAATGACTTTGCCATTGTCCAACCAATAAATAACTTTTTTGATTTCTGTTTCTAAGTCTGGGTAAAAACTGTCAAGTAAATTACGTTGTTGTTCTTTAGTCAATTCGTCCCAAGTATCTGCTGTTGTATTTTTAAATCTTGGAACTTCTACAGCTAAACCATATCCCAATCCTAAGTTGTCAAAGAAATTATAACCCTTACAATACAAGTCATAAAAAGTCATTAATATTTCAGGCAAATCATTGTCTCTATTTAAAGCCTTTGTCAAAAGTTTGAGAATTCTTCTTTTTTCAAACTCTCCAACATCAATATGTTTTTCAAATAATCTGTATAGCCATTTTTTTGATGTGTCCGACTTATACCCATATGAAATTAGTTCTAAATAATCGTCTGAGTTAAGAATACTTTCAAGTCGTTTGTCTGCATAAAGCCAGCCTTCAAATTCTAAAATAGTTTTGTCACCATTTAAAGTGTCAAAAAATATTTCTTGTATGTCAGCAGGAAGTTTCATTTAAAATTGCAGGCAACGAAAAAGGCTTGGCGTTGTTGGGGAATTAGAATTCCGTCAGCCCATAACTGAAGCCCAATGATTGCAATATTGCTGATGTTTTATTCATAAGCCAAATTTATAACGTCGAGCCCGAACTGAAGTACAATAAAGAACAAATGTTGAGGCAATATTCGTCAAGCCCCAATAATGCCAAACCTAATGTTGCCTGCTGGCTTTCTTCTTCTTGTCTTTAGTTTATTTTGTTAAGTGTCAAAGAAAGTTGGTACTCAAAAAGTTCAAAATCTGGTAAAAATTGTGTTGCTGTTTTTAGTTCAGAAGTAATTTCTCTTGCAATAATGATTGCTCTTACTTTATCTTGATTAAAAAATGTTTTGATACTTGATTGATAGAATAATGTTTGTCCTACAACTTTTTCATAACAACGACTTACTTTGAGTTCAATAACTACGAATTTGTTATGTTGGTCTAAAGCCAAAATATCAATTCTCCTTGATGTTCCTGGTACATAAAATTCTACTCCTTTCTTGCCATCAGCCTCGTAAAGTCTTAAACCTTTCTCAATAATTGAAAGGTTTCTAACAAGATAGTTTTGCAAATCATTTTCGTAAGCAAACTCATTTTCTTCTGTTGTAATTTCGTCTTCTTCGTCTTCAATAGTTATTCCTTCTTGGTCATCATTAAATCTTAAAATGAGGTTTTCAAAAAATTGTATTCTTGTTTTTACCTCTGTCTGTCAAACCTGAATTCCAAACAGTGTTACAGAATTCATCAAGCATTTTTTTACCTTTTACTAACACAATTATTTTAGCTCGTCTAAGTGTGCTTGTATAAGATTTAAAACTGTCGGGTGAGTTTTTTATTTCTAAACATTCTTTGTCCAACCCCTTTGAATTTAAGAAATCATAAGCGTCAAAAAGTGAAAAGCTTCGTTTGTATTCTGCTGTCATTTTGTGTTTGAATTATTTGGTTTTCTCTGCTAAATATTCTTTCCAACAATCTATCATTTCAATATGATATAAGTTGGCTGTTTCGTAGTCTGGAAACTCTTTTGAGATTGTATCAACAATTATATCTTTTTCAATTTCGTTGGTAAAGGGATTTTTTGAATATTCAACTCTTGAGTTGTATTCAACGGTCAAAAAATTTGTCTTACCAAGATTGGTAAAATTATTCATATTAATTGCTCTTACTCTGTCAAGGTCTATCGTAAGAGATGAAATTGTAATTACTCTGTCCATATGTGAAGTGTTTTTTTAAGCTTGCAGGCAACGAAAAAGGCTTGGCGTTGTTGTGGAAATAGAATTCCGTCTGCCCATAACTGAAGCCCAATAATTGCAATATTGCTGATGTTTTATTCATAAGCCAAATTTATAACGTCGAGCCCGAACTGAAGTACAATAAAGAACAAATGATGAGGCTATATTCGTCAAGCCCCAATAATGCCAAACCTAATGTTGGCTGTTCGGCTTTCTTCTTGTCATATAATTTGAGTCACAAGTTTAGAAAAAGTGTCTCTAAATTTTATTGTGTTTTCAACAAGCCAATCCAAAGCTTCTTCAACTTTTTTAGGGTCATTAAAGTCTGTTGAATGTAAAAGCAAAATCACTTTATCTCTGTTTTCAGGATTGGGATTCCATTGCAAACTTTGTCCAATCGCTGTTTCTATTTCTGTCTTTTTGCTTTCTAAAAACGGCAACATTTTATCAACAATTTTATTTCCAATGTAAACTCTCACGCCAACAGTATTTACGTCTGTGTTGCAAGTGTTTGAAATATGAATGTTGGTTTTGCCTAAACTAATGTCAAACCAATATTGTGGTCGTGGTGTTTGTAATGATGGAATTCTTTTTGTCTTGGCAAGTTTGTCTTTAAACTTATTCCAAAAATCAAATTGTAATTTTCTATTATCAGAAAGTTCGTCTGTTGCTTTTGACCTTGCAGCTTGTCGAACAGCTTGGTTTGGTTTGCTAATAATATTAAATCTTAATGCAGCATTGCTATTGTCAATTTGCCAAAGTTCAACTTGAACACCATAAATTGAAATTTCATCAGATGTGTGGTCGTTCAACCAATCAAGTGCTTTTTTATGTTCTTCTGTAAAGTCTGTTGCAATCCAAATAATAGTTGAAGCGTCAAGCACAGAAGCATAAGTAATTGCTTTCCCTAAATGGTCGTGGTTAGTTTTTTCAAGTTGGTTTTCTATAACAACATATTTTCCTGTTCCTGTGTCCTTTGCTAAAATATCAGCAGAATAAGGTCCAACTGCAACTTCTATATTTTCAACTTCGAGTTCAAGTCCAACTGCTTTACTTAATTCTTTTATATTGTTGCCAAGCCAAGGTGTAAAATCTCTGGCTTCGTTTGTCCATTTTTGTCTTGCTGGTACTGTTTTTAAAATTCCAAATTCCATTGTCTGTTTTTAGTTTTAGGGTTGTCGTCTAAGCTGACAGCCAACGAAAAAGGCTTGGCGTTGTTGGGGAATTAGAATTCCGTCTGCCCATAACTGAAGCCCAATGATTGCAATATTGCTGATGTTTTGTTCATAAGCCAACCCGATAGCTATCGGGTTTATAACGTCAAGCCCGAACTAGAGTACAATAAAGAACAAATGTTGAGGCAATATTCGTCAAGCCCCAATAATGCCAAACCATATGTTGGCAGTAGGCTTTTTGTCTGTCGAAAATTATGATAGCCTGGAAATTGTAACCTTTCCGTCACTTAGATTATTTTCCAAGTTTTTTAAAATTTTCAAAAGTCTAATTCCTATGTCGGAAAATGCTAACATATCTTTTTCAGTAACTTCAATTGAGTTGTGTCCGTGAACTACAGTATTTCTTGTTTTCCAAAATTGTTTTAGCAAGTTTGATGTCTCTTCGTCAATAATATTTTTCTGTCGTAAAGTATCAATTAGTTTTATTGTTGCAAGTGGTCTTTCTTCTCGTGTCTTAAAAACTATTTCATAAATTTCTCTCATAGTTTTTTCTATGTCGATTGAAAGTTTCAAAATTGTTGTCGGCAGGTCATTTTGTAACTCAAAATTGTAGTCGTAACGATGTGTCAAACCTGCGATGCCTGCATTTTTTAATTTTTCGTCCTTTAGTTTATCTTCAACTTTTTCAGTAGTCTTGTTAAGTTCATTAAGTTCCCACTCTACACTTCCAAATTTTAATTTTTTTGTCTTGCTTAAAATTTTGTCAACGTCAGGAATTAAAATTGCCAATACTGCAATTCCTAAAAGTATCATAGAGATTGTGTCAAACTTTATGTCTGGAAAAATAACTCTCACCACAATTAGTGATAAGCAAACTATGATTATGATATAACGTATTTGTTTGTAGTTCATAGTGGTGTCTGTCTAAGCTTACTGCCAACGAAAAAGGCTTGGCGTTGTTGGGGAATTAGTATTCCGTCAGCCCATAACTGAAGCCAATGATTGCAATATTGCTGATGTTTTATTCATAAGCCAAATTTATAACGTCAAGCCCGAACTGAAGCACAATAAAGAACAAATGTTGAGGCAATATTCGTCAAGCCCCAATAATGCCAAACCTAATGTTGGCTGCTGTTTTATTTCTTTTTGTCCAAGTTGCTTTTTACTTTTTCAATGTTTTCTTTTGTTGAAGGAATTGTTATTTCACATAATGGGTCGTAAGGCAAAGATGATTTTGTGTCCTTTAAATCCCAATATTTTTTCCAATAATCCCACCATTTTTGATGAAGCTCTGGTATTTTGTTTAATTCAATTTGTCCTGAATGTGAAACTATTTTCATTGTGTCTGCAACTATAACAATTCCAATTTCTCCTGCCCAAAATCCTAATCTACAAGTACCACTTGTGTTGTCATTATATTTCTCGCCCATTATTGTTTCTGAACTGTCAGCACCTGTTAATATTTTACTCACCTGCTCTTTGTCAAATGAAAAATGTTCGTAGTCAACTGAAAATGGTTCTAATTTATCTTTCTCAAATAGTTCAAGCCAATTCTTAGGAAGCTTGCTTTCTTTTTTATAGAGTATCGTTACAGATTTTGGATTTACAAATCTTAACGCAAGTTTGTTACTCGGTTTTTCTTTATTTTCTGGATTCTCAATAAAAAGCATTGCTCTGTCAAATTCAAGTTGAACAGATTTTGTACTATCAGTTGTCCACCAAGTCCATAAACCAACGTCAGAAATTGCATAAGCCAATGTTTGAATTGGTGTCTTTTCCTTTTTCTCAACTTGCTTGTCTTGTGAATTATTTGAACAGCCGAATAAAAGTCCTAAAAATCCCATTGAAATTATTTGTAAAATTTTCATTTAGTGTCAATACTGTTAGATTGTCAATTTTGGTGTGTCAGAAAAATTGCAGCCAACGAAAAGGCTTTGTGCAGGGCTGACATTAATAATTATCAGCATGTAACAAAAGTTAAATAAACAAAATTGTAAAACAAAGAACGTCAAGCTGAGACAAATGCTAAAAAAGGTTACAAAAGCTGATTGTACAACTGTCAACCAGCCTTGCACAAAACCTAATGTTGTACGTTCGCTTTAAATCATAAATTTATGGAACAAGTAAGGCTTTTGGATTATGTTAAATTAAATTTAGACCCTGATGTCAACTCTAATATAAAATGTCCTAAAATAGAACGTTATGGTGTTACGGATTTAGAGTTTAAAATAGCAACAAAAAGAGATGGAAAAGTTGTGATGACTACTTATAAATGCTCTTATGAAACTATTATTAATATCTTAAAGGAATCTAAAATCGAAGGTTTTTATAGAGCTAATGATAAAGTTGTCATAGAAGAGTGTCACCCATTAATGTACGATTATAATATTTAATGTCTAGGAAAACATAGTGGGTCTTTTTTTAGAACAGTGTTGTTAAGATGATATTTAAGCTTTGTTGTTTCTTCGTCAATGAAGTAGTAAAATTCTACTTCTGGATTGTCTTTAAGAAATTTAAGTAAACGTTCATGTTCATTAGTTGTAATAAAATGATTCACATAGGTGTAACAGTCAATTGTTTTACCTTGTTTAAAACCCACAATTAATCTTGTTAAAATAAAGTTCTCTGTAGCAATTAAATCTGATGTAGGTTCAGAACCAACTTCATATAAATAAGTTGATACATTTAGTTTAACAGCCGTTTCTTGAACTAGAAAATTTCTCATAATTTGTTATTTAATAAAATAAGTCAAAAGGTACAAAACATAAAAGTGACGTACAACGAAAAAGGCTTGGCGTTGTTGGGGAATTTTATAACGTCAAGCTGGGAACTGCTGCTGATTTTTAGATGATGATGAAATTAATTACAAATGCTTGGCTTTATTCGTCAAGCCCAAACAAAAGATGAAAAAAGATATGCTGCACAAGTGCGTTGGGTCAAGCCCCATTTTTGCCAAACCTAATGTTGCCTGCTGCCCTTTTTTTGTCAGTTAAAATAAGACCCATATTTTTATGAACTTAATTTATAAAACATTTCTTATGGCTGCTAAAAAAACCAATGCCTATGAGTTTAAGTATGAAGGCGATTTCAAAAGTCTTGATGCTTTGACTGTCTTACATTCTCAAATAAATTTTGTCACAGCACTTAAAGAAATTAAAGATTATAGATTTCCAGAAATCCAACTTGATATAAAAATTAAAGGTGTCGAAAAAGGTTCACTTGATATAAACCATATTATTGAAGTAGCTGCTGTGTCTGGAATGTTTGTAATGGAACATTATCAATACATAGAAACTGTCTTTAAAATATTTAGTGATATTGTCAAACTAAAGAAGTTTTTAAAAGGTGAAAAAGCTGTCGAAACAAAAAGTGTCGGCAACGATAAAATTGAAATTCACTTAAATGGTGACAATATTCAAATACACCCTGATGCTTTTAAAATTTATCAAAATAGTCCTGTCATTTCAAACGCTTTCAATAATACAAGTAAGTTACTGAGTGGAAACAATGACATTGATTATATTGAAGTAACTGATAAACGAAAAAACAAAAAACTTTTAAAAATTGATAAGGCAGAGTTTGAAATGTTAGGTCAAGAAAACCCTTATCTATTTAGAAAAGTTGATGAGCAAACAAAAACTGGTCAAGTTTTATTTATTAAGAAACCAAACCTTTTTCCTGAAAAAAAGAAAAAATGGGTTTGGGAATTAATACACACAGGTCGAGATATAAAAGCTGTCATTTCTGATGATGCCTTTCTAAGGAAAATAAATGAAGGTTTAAAACTTGGTCAAGGTGATAGACTAAAAGCTGACTTAAAAATACACTACAAATTTGACGAAAGATTTAATACTTATTTAGAGTCTGGCAAATACGAAGTGTCAAACATTGTTGATATAATTGGCAGAACAAATGATACTAAACTTGACTTTCTAAATTAGTGCGTTTTGTCTTAGGGTTGCAGGCAACGCTTAGGGCTTTGTGCAGGTGGGGAACTTGAAAAACGTCTGCCGAAGCTGCTGTTGGGCTTTGATTAAAAGATAAAATTAATTTCTCTGTTTGGCTTTGTTCGTCAAGCCCACGACTAAAGCTAAATAGAATTACCAATGCTCATTGTTATTGTGTCAGCCCCACTTGCACAAAACCCCATGTTAGTCGTTCGCTTTTCTGTCCACCGACAAAAAACGAATGGGTGCAAAAAATAAGAAATATGTCAAATAAAATTAATTCAATAATCCCAAAGTCTGTTTTTGAGAAAAATGAAAAAATGGTCGACTTGCTAACACTTTTAGAGAAAAATGTCACAGACTTAAAGGAAATAGGTATCATAGTCAATTGCGATTTGAATTTTAATGACTTCAATGAGTGCATATCAAATGAAATCAAATCTTATAATTTGATGTAAATTTGGCAATATATGTTTTTCCGATGTCGAACAAGTCGTTTTTAAGTTTAACCGAATCGATACTTGTGTCATATTCGGCTTCCTTTAAAAATGAGTTACCTTTTTCAATTAAAATGTCATTTAGTGATTGCATCTTTCTTGAAAGGTCTTTAGTATACGATAAAATACTAGCTAAAGTTCCCGATTCTAAAGATTCGTCTGCGATTGGCTTGTGATTGTCTAAAGCGGTTTCTGCAAATGATTTATAATTTTCAATGTATTGATTGTATGTCATAATAATAATTTTTATTGTCTAAAAAAACGGATTTTGTCTAAAGTGACGGCTAACGAGTAGGGCTTGCTTGCAGGGCTGGAATTTATAACGTCCAGCTTGGTACAGCAGCCAAATTAAAAAACTAAAGATGAAAATACATACAAAAGCCGATAGCGTTCGGTCTGCTGGAACCAAAGCTGATAGCGATTTGATGCCCATTGCTCATTTGTCAAGCCAGCCTTGCAGCAAACCCAATGTTGTATGCCGTATTATCTGTGTCATTATAGGGCATAACAAAATGAATAAGAAATGTGTCAGGTGTGGTCAACAGTTTGGTGTTCCAAAAATGGAAAACCCTCCTGCACCTCCTTAACTACCTTTTTTTGTTGGTGGCGGTGGCGGATTTTCCATTTTTGGAACATTGCCTCTAATAACTATTTCTCCACCAGGCAAAGGCTTATTAATTTCTGGTTTTGAAGTCGAACTTGGTTTTTTGTCGTTACTCATTGTAGTAAGTGTTTAAGTAATTATTGGTACTAATGTTTGCGATTGATTTTAATTTTTTGAAATCTCGAACATTTAATTTGTTGTCAAGCTCTTCAATTTCTTTTGCTGATTTACGAAGATTAAAAAATTCAGTAGTGGCTTCTTCGTTTGTCAACTTTAGAGTTATAAGAGAGTTGTAAAGCTCCTCAATTTTATTTGTTCTGTCATAATATAGAAGTCGCAACTTGCTAAGTTTGTCAAGGTCGTCTTCTGAGTGAATGATAAAGTTTTCAATGCTTGTTACAAGTTGAACAATACCAATAATAGAACAAGAAATTATAGTCGGAATTTTAGCAGATTGAAAAGCACTGAATATGCCACTTGCTGAAAAAAGGATTGTCAATATTTTAAACCATTTGCGAATTGTACGTTGTCTGCCCAAATACAAACAAAGATATTCGTCACCATACTTTGTGTGAACTAAGTCGTACCAAATTTTTGTTTGAATTGTCATTTTCTATAGGGTTGTCAAATATGGCATACAACGAAAAAGGCTTTGTGCAGGGCTGACATTAATAATTATCAGCCCAAAACAAAAGCTCAATAAACAAAATTGTAAAACAAAGAACGTCAAGCTGAGACAAATGCTAAAAAAAGGTTACAAAAGCTAATTGTACAACTGTCAGCTAGCCTTGCACAAAACCTCATGTTGTACGTTCGCTTTAAATCGCTTTTTGATTTGATAAGACTAAAAACAACCTATGTTGGAATAGGTTGCCTGTAAGCTGGTTAAGATGCACCTAAGTTAACAGTTACACTGTTTTTGAATCTTAAACTCATACTTAATTTTTTTGAATTTCCCTGAAAGTTTAAACTGTCCACAAAAATTCTTTAAAATTTCTCTGAGTACACCAAACGTCATTAAACTGTGTAAGATAGAAAATGTGACCATAACTCTTAATGCTAACTACTTTAAACATTCTACGTCATTGCAGTCGTTTTTCTAGTCTAGCTTTTTAGTCTTATCAAATTATTTTTTAAATTCAACAATATCTGCTCCAATAGTACAAGTAACTTTATTAAAAATTAATACATTTTTAATTTTATAGTTTATTGTAATATTAGTCAATGCTTGATTGTCTTTTAAAGGTGTTTCTTTCAATAAATTTTGTTTAGCTTCTTGAGCTAATGCTTTTTTATTATTTCCGCCAATACCAAGAACATAAGTACAAGTTACTTTTCCAATTAAGTCTTTTTTGATATAAGAAAAATTAGCTTGATTTAACGATGCAGAATTTTCTAAAAATCCGCTATGTACAGCAGTACAAGAGGAAAAAAGGACAACAACAAATGGTAACAAAATCTTTTTCATTTTATGAAAGTTTTGGATGCCTACTATATTATAAATACGGTGTTCAGCTTGCTCCGTTTAAAATTTAAAAATATGTCAAAGTATAAAAATGAAATAAGTCAAGAAGACAAGGATAAAATAGAAAAAGCTATTTTAACATTACTTGTTGGTATTCCTTTAAGAGATGTAAAAGTTATTTTGGAAGATTGTACTCGTGCAGTGGGTTCGTGTTCAGTTTTACAAGATGATTATATAAGTCAATGGGACTAATGTCGATAAAAATAGGTTCTGTTGAATCTACTAAATAAACTTTAGTCACATCTCTATTTCCATGATTTTGACTCTTAAATCTTTCAGCATAAACAACATTGCTTAGATTTAATAGAATTTGCCTAGAATTTGTCAATGAAGTAACAATGAAATGATTGGTCATAATTGGTTTTATTTTAAAAATTAATAAGTCAAGGTACAAAACATAAAAGTGACGTACAACGGACAGGGCTTTGTGCAGGTTGGGAAATAGTATTCCGTCTGCCCGGAACCGCTGCTGATTGAAATTATGAAGTTGAAGTTAAGAACAAAAGTTCAGCGATGTACGTCCTGCCCGAACAAAAGCTGAACAGAATTACAAATGCTCATTGTTATTCCGTCAGCCCAACTTGCACAAAACCCAATGTTGGCTGTTCGTTGTTTTGTCCTACTGTAATGTTGTGTCTTGGATTACTTTATAAAATTCGTCTTCTACTTTGTCGTCTGGTAAATTAGCAAAACAATGTTCAGTCCTACGAATGCCATTTTTCTTAAAGTCAATAAACCAGCCAGTTCGTTTTTTAAATTTTGTAATACTAAAAGTGTCGCCATTGTTATGCCCTGTCCAATTATCATTGTCTATGTACACCCAGTCTATTTGAAAATTTAATCTTTCAATTGCTTGTCTATATTCTGTGCAGTTTTGATAACGAGATGCTTTGTTCTTATGAATTGCTTTATTTAAAATTGCAATAACTTTTTTAGGAATGTGTGCTAAAAATTGTCTTGGTGGAAATTGGTCTTTTTTAACAGCTTTCAGCCACTCGTCTTTAGTCTTAAAAGTAAATGGCAGTTTATTAGTATTGTTTAATAGTCTGTAGAATGTTATGCCTGTTGCATAAATATCACTCAACTTGTCCATTGGATTTCCCTCTATGACTTCTAAAGGTTGGTGGGGTCTGTAACCCAAAATATCACTTGGGTCTTTATGATAGTTGATTGCAAATCCAAAATCGGAAAGTTTAGCTTCTCCATTGTCGCCAAACATAATATTTCCAGGCTTTACATCACGATGCAAAACATTGTGATTATGTGCCTGCTCAAGTCCTAATAAACTTTGCTGAATAATTTTACAAGATTCTTTTACTGAAATAAACCTTTTCTCAATATGCTTTTGAATTGAGCCTTTAGAAAGATATTCCATTACTATAATCATAACAGGCTCACCTTCATAAATTGTTGCCCTAACATCTCTGACATCGACAATATGCTTGTGTCTGCACAAGTCCAATGTCTGTCCTTCTTTTAAGGCATTTACAACGCTTTCAGGGTCAGGAATTTTGATAACTTTTACTGCAATTTCTTTTTGCATAAAAGGGTCGTAACATAGAAATACGTGTCCAAATGCACCATTACCTAAATGGTCAATAATTTGAAATTTATCTAAAGTTGTACCTGTCATTATAATAGATTAAACCAAGCAACTAAAACAGCTTCTTTTGTGGCTTTGTCCCAATAAGGTGGATGAGTTCCTATAATTGGGTCAATGTAGGCGAACACATCTGTCTTTTTAGGCTGTCCAAATTTTGTAGCATTTATTGCTTGTGATGAGTATGTCGTTATTGGGATATTTTTCTTTTTAGCAAGTAAGTTTAAAATTGCTTGTGGATAACAAGATGTTTTAATTTGGTCAAGCGTTGTCAAATTAAGTGAAATCTTGTGTGATAATTGATTTGGGTGATGCTTGTCTATGATTAATGAGAGTTGTGTTTCAAACCATTCCATCAAGTCAGCAGTATCCATATTGTTTGGATAAATGATTTTATTCTTCTCAATTATTGTTGGTGGGTTTGTCAATCCATTAAGTACACAAAATCTAAAGTCGTTTTTGGTAAAGTTGAAACCTATAATTTTCATTTTTGTGATTTTCTAATTTGTAAGTTATTAGGGTCTGTCTACAATGACAGCCAACGGGCAGGGCTTTACGTCAGTGCCGCCCTAACGATACTCAAATTATAAAACAACTTCCAAGCGGCATTGCGTAAAACCCAATGTTGGCTGTCAGGGCGGTTAGTTTAGGAAATTTTAAAACAATTATTATGATACAAGAAAACGAATTGAGAAGGGGTAATTACATTTTTTATTTGAATGAGCTTTATGTTGTAACTGGAATGAAAGAAGAAAGTGCAGTAAGAAGATTGAGGGTTTACTTTCAAACACTTAATGGTGAATTAAAAAATTCAAAACTTTTAAATTGGATAACGCCAATTCCTTTAACGCCTGAAATTTTAGAAAACTGTGGTTTTAAATATGGAAAGGTTGATGGCATATCTTCTTTTGGTAATGAAGAAAGAGAAGGTGATACACACTATTGGGATTTGTCAATAAAAAGAACCGATTTAATAGACAGCCACGAAATTTCTATTGTTAAATGGGGCGATGATGAATATTTCACATTCCAACTTGGTAGAGGTACTTACAGGCAACAAATTAAGTATGTACATCAGTTACAAAACCTTATTTATCCATTGGCAGGTGTCGAAATGGAAGTAGTCTTGTAGCCTTGCAGCCAACGGGCAGGGCTTTGCGATGTTGGGGGATTTGAAAAACGTCAAGCCCGGAACCGCTGCTGATTGAAAAACAAATGTACAAGATAACAACCAAAAGCCCACCGATGTTTGTCCTGCCCGAACAACTGCTGCCATGTTGCTAAAGATGAAGATTACAACGTCCCGCCCCAATATTGCAAAACCCAATGTTGCCTGCTGGCATATCTCGATTTATTGTCCATTAATAATTGCTTGATGCTCTTCATTGGATATTTCAATCTCTCTAATTCTTAAAAGTCCGTTTGTGATAGCTGGCTCAAATTCCTTTTTCAGTCTTTCAAGAGTAGATGGATTAATGTCTTCCTCTGGTCTGTTTATTAACACTAAAAAAAGATAGGCATTTACTCTTTTGATGTTTCGGTAATAATTTATTTTACTTAACATTAAATAAATTCGTTCTCGTAACATAATCATCGACCTGTTTTGAATTCTCATTTCGATGAAAATTTCAGTATCTATTGTTTTAATGTAACCGTCAAAAATTGGACTGAATTCACTTACTGGGTCAATTTGTTGAAATTGATTTGTAAATTTTGCGTCTCTAACCATCGGTAATTGGCTTAATCCTTCTGTCGCTAAAAATTTAGTTAAACCAACTTCTTCATATTTTGCTGTTAGAATATATCTTTTAGTTGGCGTTTCAGATGGTGCTGTAGTCGTCGTTGTTGTAGTAGAAGCAGTTGTTGTTTCCTGTTCAGTTTCCTCTTTCTTTTGTTGTTTTTCTGGTTCGTCTGCTGGTCTTACCGATAACATTTTTGCAAGTTCGTCAGTTAGCACAAAAGTTGAATTTACTTGCTTTTGGCTAATGCTTGTCGAAATTGTAATAATTTGATTACGTAAGTCTGAATTTTCCTTTTTAAGCTCTTGGTTCTTATTTTCTTTTTCTTGAACAGTTCTCGACATTGAAATCAATTTTGTAATTGAAAAGTTGTCAAAAGCCTCACTTAATACTAAAACAGTTAAGAATGCAACAAGTATAATTAGTCCTGTTGAAATTTGAACGGATGGAAAGCTCCAAAAAAAATTAAACCAAATCAAGCCTCCAATAAAAACGCAAAGAAGGATAATTAAAATTCTAACAAACCAATTGGGTTTTTTTATGTCCATAGTGCAATTTTTTTAATAATTGTTATTAAAGTTTAGGGTGTCCAAAATGCTTGCAGGCAACGGAAAAGTATTGCCGAAGGTTTGGTATTTGAAAATATGTTGATTGGATTTATTCATCAGCCAAACTTTTGGCAATACATATGTTGTGTGCAGTTTTTGTCTACAGTGAACCAGAAATAGGCATTAAAACTCTAGAGCCTAGTTTATCCCAACCTGATTCAATTTTTTGCTTCTTGTCTTCCAATTCTTTCCGTTTAGTTGGGTCTGCCTCTTCTTTCAATTTTCCTACAAGTAACTTATAGTCAAAAAGTGTCGCTTTTGAAAGTTCAGGATGATAGTCTTTCCAGTAGTCAATTAAATCTACCATTTTTAAAACTTCTGATAATTTGTCTACTTGAGAAGTTGAATTAGTATTGTAGTAGATATTTTCAAGTGTCCCTATTAAAGACCTTACAGTGTACTCTGCTTTACTTCTAAGTAAAGATGTCTCTGTTGCATTTTTAAAAGATGTTGTCAATTCGTTAACACCAAGCCCTATAAAAATTGCACTAAGAATTGTCAACGTCATTTTTATACCGTCAGAGCAGATGAAAATAGTAGACAAAGAAAGTATTGTACCTATTGCTAGTAAAACGGCAGGATATGGCTCTACAAATGACTTTAAAAAGTTGCCCCACCTTTGTCTTAAACTGTCAGTACCTGTCACATTTTTCATATGATTAGTTTGTATTTGTTGATTTATGGTCAATACTCTTGGTCTGTCAATTCTCGTCCTCTTAAACAGCTTTTTGAACCAATTGCACACAACGAAAAAGGCTTGGCGTTGTTGGGGAATTAGCATTCCGTCAGCCCATAACTGAAGCTAAATTATTATTCAAAAGTTTAAAATTTATTCAAATGTTAAATAGTAAAAGTCAAGATGGAACAGAAGTTGAAAGTAGCAAAACTGCTGAATTACATCCGTCAGCCAACATAACGCCAAACCATATGTTGCACGTTCGGCTTAATAAGTCAACTAAAAATAAACAAAAAATGGTGGGGATAAGACATAGTACCTCTCGAAGCTGATAACTCGTCATAAAGGTCTAACTACAAGTTGTCTACCAGCTACTTGTAAATTCTGTCCCCATATTTTATAAAACAATTAAAAATAAATAACAATGTCAAAAGAAAAATTAGAAAAGTACTATTACGGTTTGTCACAGGAAGTGGCATCACGTAACGAGTCAATTAAAAAATGTTTAGAAGGTCTTTCAGTTACAGAAGTGTCTACACTTTTACGTGGTGTCGCAAAGGAAATAGCTGATGAAACTAAAGTTCAGTCAACTGTGTAGTTTAAGCACATCATATACCTTTTATGTCTTCACGTAACTGAGTTATAATTTCATTTTCCATAGATTCTAGTTTCTTTAAAATTTTGTCAACCTTTTCCTCTAAAGAATCCATTTGAATTTCTCTAATTTCAGATGAATCATCCTTTATTGAGGTTATTAAAGATTTTAATTCGTCAAACTGAGCTTGTGTCATAATTGATGGTTTATAAACGATTAAATAAAAATGTTGTAAAAGTCAGCCTCTGGTGCAAAACACTAAGCTGACGTGCAACGAAAAAGGCTTTGTGCAGGGCTGACATTAATAATTATCAGCCCAAAACAAAAGCTCAATAAACAAAATTGTAAAACAAAGAACGTCAAGCTGAGACAAATGCTAAAAAAGGTTACAAAAGCTGATTGTACAACTGTCAGCCAGCCTTGCACAAAACCTCATGTTGTACGTTCGCTTTAAATCATAAATTTATGGAAGCTGATGTATATGTAGAAAATGGTAGTAACGAAAAAGAAAAAGTAATTTTTTTATGGTATTCTGTTCCTTCTAATGAGGGTTATTTAGAAATGTGTCAAGGTCAAACTTTATACTTTTCAGGCGTTGATCAAATAGAACATACCTCGTAGGCAATTTGACTTTGTCTAAAATACCTGTAGAAATATAAGAAATGTCATCATAAAGATATTTTTCAATCTTATGAGTTTCTTCTGTCTTGTTGGTAGTTATTTTCAAACCTAAGTCAAATTTAATAAACTTTATTTTTATATAATATCTTTCATTTTCTGTATTGACTGATATATCAAATTCATTGTCATGTAAAATACTTAGGAATTGTTTAGCTACAGAAGGGTTGTCATAAAGTAAAACAAGAACTTGCGTGTCCTCAAAAGACATAATTGCAAAATCAGTCCAAACAAATTTTAATAAAAAATCTTTAGTCATTTAAATAAATTTAAAAATATGTCAACCGAAGAAATTGAAGTACAAGTTCAAGAATTAGTAAAAGGACTTACCGTAAAAGATGCTTGTGAACTTTTATTTAGTGTCATTTTTAGAATAAAAGAAACTGCTATTGTCAAATCATTTGTTGATTAAGTCTGTCAATAGATTAGTTATTTTGTCTAATTTCTCATTTTGCTCTTCTAGTTTATTCCAGATAGCATCAGTATCGTCTTTGATACTTTTAATATTTAAAGAGTCAAAACGAGTTTTAAGATTTTCTAAATAAGATTCAATAGATAAAAATTGCTCTTGTGTCATAATTGTTTATAGTTAAAAGTGAATAAATATGTCAAGGTACAAAACATAAAAGTGACGTACAACGAAAAAGGCTTGGCGTTGTTGGGGAATTAGAATTCCGTCTGCCCATAACCAAAGCCCAATGATTGCAATATTGCTGATGTTTTATTCATAAGCCAAATTTATAACGTCAAGCCCGAACTGAAGTGCAATAAAGAACAAATGCTGAGGCAATATTCGTCAAGCCCCAATAATGCCAAACCATATGTTAGGTGCTGGCGTTCTGTCTGTCATAGGTTATTCTTATCATCTTTATTCAGTCAAGCCTAAAATTCTTAGTGATGTTATTGAAACATCCATCATTATAGGTAACATTTCATCAACCGTCCATTCGGTTGATTTTGTATATATGGATACTGCTTGAAGCATAACAGATTTTCCGTCAACTGTGATGAATATATTTTCGCAACTATTTTGGTTGATAGGCAAACTGTAATTTGCTGAGGTCAATCTGTCTATTCTGTTTAGAGAACCTGCATCGTGTTTCAAAATTACTTCAGTTCCGTCTGGTCTTAATACCGCTGTTGGTTCTGTCAGAAAATTTGAACCTTGTAAAAACAGGATATACGGAAAGTGCTTTTCGTCAATCATTATGTTTCTCATTTCATTGATGTTCTTGTGAGAACGCTCAATTGCATTTCCTGCTACCATTAAATCCTGATTGCTGTTTTTGCCCACCAAAATTCCTTTGGCGATGTTTTCAATATCTTTTCCTTGATGTTTTGCTTCACATACTAATACGATTCGCCACTTGTCGTCTTTGTCTTTAACTTCAATAATTCCGCCATCGGGTTTTATTGATGCGTTTTCAACAAAAACAGTAACGCCTAATCTTGGGTCAACCGAATTGAGTTTTTCATTGATTTCCTTTTTTTTGATGTTGTCTCTAAAACGAAACTCAAGATGAGGAAAGTCTATTTTCAAAGTTTCAAAAACAGCTTTTGAAAAACTATTTACTGACTTATCGTGTATTTGAGCATTCTCTCCAAATATTTCCTTCGGTCCTTGTCCTCTTACTTTTTCTATTCGTAGTCGTTCTGTTTGCTTTTTTGCCATTGATTTGTTTTGTATTGAAATATTTAGAGTTTTTTATTTTTGATTAAAATTCTAAAATATGGACACTTGCCATTTATAGATAAATCTTTCTCGTCATTTCCTTTTCTAAATTTAATTAGTTCAAATTGTTCTGGATTGTATTTATGTAAAAATGTAATTGGAACTCCCATAACTCCATCATAATCCATTGGAATATCTTGGGTTTTATCTACATTAATTGCATCATAGTTGTCGAACTTAGGATATTCAATTTCATTACCATAGTATTTTTTAGTGAGCATAATATCTTCGTGTCGTCTAAATGTGTCCAAATTTGTTAACCATAAGCAATTATTTGTTGCAACTATTCGATTTCCATCTTCGTCAATTCGAGCTTCTGTTCCAAATAATTCATAATCTTTTGGAACTATAAACCCTGAAATACCTCTGCCCATATTAATACCTAACCAAGCCTTATTATCTTTAATTAGTTTAAAAATTTCCTTGTATGTTATTGCATTGATATTTCCAATTATTAAAAACTTTTTATCGTATTTTACCAATTGGGCGACATATTCTCTAAATAAAGAAAATGGTGGATTTGTTACTACAATATCAGATTGTTTCAAAAGTTCAATGGATTCTCTGCTCCGAAAATCACCATCACCAATGAGAGGTTTTATACCAATTTCTTCTGCGTCAGGAATTTTATTACCATTTATGTCACCATTGTATTCGAGGAATACTGCTTTTTCGGATTCCTCTTGAAAGAACAAGTCTGTTTCTTGATTTTTATAACAAGTCGTTATTAGTTTTTTTAGTCCTAAATATTCAAAATTGTATGCAAAGTATTTAAAAAAATTACTATTTCTTGGGTCGTCACAATTACAAAAAACCACCTTGTTTTTAAAGTTTTCTTTGTAATGTTTCAACTCACTTTCAATGTCCGATAGTTGGGTATAAAACTCATCTTTTTTGGAAGACTTAGCAATGTGCAATGTTCTATTTAATGTCCTTTCTGCTATCATTTTCAATTGTATTCGTTAAGCTCGCAATTTACGAATTTAATTTTTGTTATTTGTCGAAATGTCTGTCTGTTTAGGGGTCGCTCTACGCTTGCACCTAACTCAAAAATAGGCGTCCTTTTTTTGCCACCCAAATTATTTATTATTTTCTAAACCCATTGCAAATACTGCAACAATACAAAATGCGTCCATTTAAATAAAAGACGGAAATACAATTTACGTCATTCCGAAAGTTGCCTCATAATCTTGTCCAACGGACTCTCTATTTTACCCAGTTCTTTTTTGCTTACATGGGTATAGCGTAAAGTGGTTTTAATATCATTATGCCCCAAAAGTTCTTGTATGTATTTTATATCGGTGCCGTTTTCTAATAAATGGGTGGCATAGCTATGCCTTAAACTATGAAAACTAATGCTTGCTGGCAGTTGCAAGCTTTTGTAAGCTTGTTGAAATATTTTCTGCGCCGTTCTTGTGGCTAGGTGTTCGTGTTGGTGTTGCCCCTCAAACAAATATTTGGTGGGCTTGTATTCAATAAAATAATCTCTTAAAATTTGCAAAGTCGCTTTTGCCAGCGTTACCGTTCTATCTTTTTTGCCTTTAGCATTTTCTACCCGTATTTGCATTCTATCACTATCTATATCTGTTACCCTTAGGCTTACCACTTCGCTTACCCTTAGCCCAGCACTATAAGCTGTAAATAGCAAAGCCCTGTGTTTTAAATTTTCTATACGCAATAATCCTTTCAATATTTTTTCTTCGCTTATTACTTTGGGCAGTATTAGGCGCTTCTTTGGCCGTGGTACTTCCCAAAAAAAACGCTCTTTGTGTAGCACTTGTTCATAGTAAAATTTCAGGGCGTTCATTCGGCTGTGCAAGGTGTTTTCGCTTAGCTGTAGTGTGTTGTAGCAGTATTGCAAATAGTCTTTAATGCGCTGTATGCTTAGTGTATCGGCAGAAGTACTTTTTAGGGTATATAGCAGTTGTGCCATTTCGTTGGTATATGTTTTTATGGTGCTAGCGCTGTAGGCTTTTAATTGTAGGTGCTGCTGCATATTGGGCAGTACATGGGCATTTTTAGTATGTATTTTTAATAGCACTACGCTAGTAGTAGCTGGCATTTGCTGTACAGCCACTATACTATTTTTGGCTGGTGGTGGGGTAAGTAAGCTTGCATCTATAGTTGCTAGGGTTTTTACCGCTAGTTGTAGTGCATGGTAGGCTTCGTTGGTACTAGATATATACCAGCATTTGTGTGTTTGTGTCCATTTTGCACTGGGCAATTGTTTAATAATGCTATTTAACTGGGTATTTTTTGCAAAATAAATGCCTATCACCATTTGTTTATTATGCCATAGTGGTTGTAATACAATGTGTAGCATACGCACTTTTTTAAAATTGAAGGTATTATTTTTTAGTACTATTGCTTCCCCATCAGCCCTATCGCCCTTTCTAGTGCGGCTATTTCTATTTTTAGTTTTTCGTTTTCGGCTTTTAGGCTGGCTAGTTCGGCGCTTTGGTCTGTAGGGGCTTGTGGTGGTAGTTCGGGTGGTAAGCTGTTGGCTATGTCTCGCAAAAAATTGTATTCTAGTTGCTCGCACACTGCCATTAGCGTATCTACCCGCATGGTAGCTTGTTTTAAATATTGCGTTACTGTGGTAATATTTACATTGGCTCGCCTTGCCCATGCTGCTTACGACAAACGATTATCATCTATGTATTGCCTAAGCATCTTTCCTATATGTGGTGGTGGGGTCATAATTGTATGTTTTGTATTGTAAAATAATGTAAAACCGCATTTTTACATGGTTATATACCCATTATATTAGGTATAATAAATACAATAAACCAGTATAACTAACCTAAACAATAGGTGTATCATACTGGTTTAATAGGTGTAAACAACCCGTTTAATAGATATTTAACATTAATTAAAACAGTGTATTTAACATGTTTAATATTCATATTGCACTATTTAAATAGGTTATATACACCTATTTATTAGGTATATATAACCTGTAAAATAGGTTTTAATACCCTTATTTTGCATCCTGCGGCCTACCTGCCCCGTTGCCTTTGTAGCGGGCTTTTAGGTAATCGTATTTAGCCTGTGCACCGGGTACACCTGCATCGGCTAGGCTGCCAAACATTTCGTACACTTTATTAGCCACTCCGTAGCTTTCGGCAGCCGCAAGGCGTTGGCTACGTCTTAGCTTGTCTACAGCGCCTAGCAGCCTTGTAATTTCTACCTCTGCTTGGTCGTAAAAGGTATAATCCTTTTCCATTTCAGGCACTTGTGCTGCTACATTGGGTGGCAGCATAGCTAGCCCCTCTGCATCGCAAGTAGTAATAGTGTCATTTACAAATACATAGTTGTCTACATCAATACTTGGTATACCTTTTAGCTCCTCATCGGTTACGGTTACCATTTTGGGGTTAATTACTGCTACGTAAGCCGTGTGGTGGGTGTTTAAACTGTCTAGCTCGGTAGTAGTAAAGCTAGTGCTGATGCGGTTTTGCAAAACATTTGCCATACAATAAATAATTTTTTGGTTAATAAATGAATACTAAAATATAACAGCATTTTTAAATAGCCAAATAAATAGACCATTTTTTAACCATAATTTAATTAAAATGGTACTAAAGGCCAAAAAAGAAAGAAAGTACTATCAAAAAGAGATATGACATTTTTAGGAGCACTGTAAATAACTATTACAAGAATGATAAAAGGCAAAAATTTGTAGCAATCTGATGTCTAATATTGTACTTTGCATCCCTTAAAAACTATCAACTGTTAGTTTTTAGCCGTAACATTGCTAATGGTAGCAATGCTGTAAAAGCTGCATAAAGAACCAACCGTACAAGTGTGCGACGCAACAAAAGCATCATAGCACTACTACAGTTAGTTTCAATAAAAAAATTGATACAAATGACAAAACAGAACAACAGTAAGAAGGAACAAGCATTAGAATATCACGCACAAGGTAGGCCGGGTAAAATAGAGGTAATACCTACCAAAGAAGCCAAAACCCAACGTGACCTGAGCCTTGCTTACAGCCCTGGTGTGGCTTGGCCTTGCTTGGCAATTAAAGAAAACCCCGATGATGTCTATAAATACACGGCCAAAGGCAATTTGGTAGCCGTGATAAGCAATGGTACAGCGGTGCTTGGCCTTGGCGATATAGGGCCAGAAGCAGGCAAACCTGTGATGGAAGGAAAGGGTGTATTGTTTAAAATATTTGCCGATATAGATGTATTTGACATTGAGATAAACGAGAAAGACCCTGAGAAATTTGTACAAATAGTAAAGGCGCTTGAACCTACGTTTGGCGGCATCAACCTAGAAGATATTAAAAGCCCTGAGTGCTTTTACATAGAGCGTGAACTAAAGGAACGGATGAAAATTCCGGTAATGCATGATGACCAACATGGTACAGCCATTATTAGTGGTGCGGCATTGCTAAACGCATTGGATATTCAGAAAAAGAAAATAGGCAATGCCAAATTTGTAATTAACGGTGCTGGCGCAGCCGCTATGGCTTGTGTGCAAATGTATGTGGCGCTTGGTGCTAAGTACGAGAACTTTATAATGCTAGATAAGGATGGCGCTTTGCACAAAGGACGTACTGACCTTGATGAAATTAAACAACAATTTGCCACCGAAAAAAGCGATTGGACGCTTACCACAGCTATTAAAAATGCCGATGTATTTGTGGGGCTAAGCGTAGGCAATGTGGTAACTGGTGAGATGATTAAAACCATGGCCAAGAACCCAATTGTATTTGCCATGGCCAACCCTGACCCAGAAATTACCTACGAAGAAGCCATTGCTGCACGTAAAGATTTGATAATGGCGACAGGAAGAAGCGATTATCCTAATCAGGTGAATAATGTACTGGGCTTTCCATACATATTTAGAGGCGCATTAGATGTACGTGCCACCAAGATTAACGAAGCCATGAAATTAGCTGCCGTAAAAGCGTTAGCAGAACTTGCAAGAACACCTGTGCCAGATATTGTAAACATGGCTTACAACCAAAAAAATATGAGCTATGGGCCACTGTATATAATACCAAAACCGGTAGACCCTCGCCTACTAAGCACCGTAGCACCAGCCGTAGCAAAAGCAGCCATAGCAAGTGGTGTAGCCCAAAAGCCTATAACCAATTGGGATGAATATGTGGTAGAACTAAATAAACGCTTGGGCTTAGATAATCAGCTATTGCGTGTAATTGCAAGCAAGGCAAAACGTGATCCTAAACGTGTGGTATTTGCAGAAGCAGATAATGTGAAAATATTAAAAGCTGCCAGCATTTTGTATGAAGATGGTGTGGCCTACCCTATTTTATTGGGTGATGTAAATAAGATAAAACAGATAGCCGAAGAGAACGATATTGACATTCATGAAATGCCAATTATTGACCCAAGAGTAGATGCACAAGAAGAAAAAAGAACAGTTTATGGGGAGTTGTTTTTTGAAAAGCGCCAACGCAGAGGGTTTAATGCGTATGAGAGTTTTAAAATGATGCAAGAACGTAACTACTACGGCTGTATGATGGTAGAAACAGGCGATGCAGATGCGATGATTAGTGGCCTAACAAGAAACTATGCAGAAGCGATAAGACCAGCCTTGCACATAATAGGTACAGAAGAAGGCGTGAAAAAGATAGCCGGTATGTATTTATTAATTACCAAGAAAGGGCCTATTTTCTTGGCTGATACTACGGTAAACTTTAACCCAACCGCAGAAGAACTAGCAGACATAGCACAAATGGTGGCGAAAGAAGTACGCAGCTTTAATATTACACCACGTATAGCCATGTTGAGTTACAGTAATTTTGGTAGTAGCGACGGTGCAGAAGCCAAATTAGTAGCTAAAGCAACGGCCATTTTAAAACAACGCAATCCATCGTTAATTGTAGATGGTGAAATGCAAGGTAGCTTGGCTTTTAACAACGATGTATTGAAAGAAAACTATCCTTTTAGCGAGCTAGTAGACCAAGATGTGAATGTGTTGATTTTCCCGAACTTGACTTCAGGCAACTTGGCTTATCACCTATTAAAAGAGCTAGGTGGTGCAGAAGCTATTGGCCCAATTTTATTAGGTATGAAAAAGCCAGTACACGTATTGCAACTAGGTAGTAGCGTACGTAATATTGTAAATATGGCATTGGTGGCTGTGGTAGATGCACAATCTAAAACCAAGCTAGATACAGAAGTAGAAGTAGCCAAAACTAGCTGGTGGAAAAGCTTGAAGAAGAAGCATAAGATGTAAGGGATTTGAGATTTATGATTTATGATTTGAGATGTTGAAACACAGGGCAAGGAAGCAAGGAAGAGGAATTAGTTGCTAGTTACTGGTTGCTGGTAATTTGAAACACAGAGCAAAAAAGCAAAGAAGGAATTAGTTGCCAGTTACTAGTTACTGATTTAAAGAAATAAAATACGAAAGAAACAAGATTCAGGCATGCCGCTTGAATCTTGTTTTTATTTCTAGGCACATCCAATACGGTTCTTGCAACATGTAACCTGCAACCAGTAACTTGAAACTTGTAACCTGCAACTTGTAACTGTTCTCTTTAAAACTCGTTTCTTTGTAACAATTAAATCTAGTGCATGAAATTTTTTAGTCATTTAGGTGCTTATTTTTTAATGTTGAAAGGCATGTTTACCAAGCCTGAAAATTTAAAAATGTACTGGAAAGAATTTATGCACCAATGCGTAGAAATTGGTGTAGGTGCTTTACCAATTGTTATTATCATCTCATTGTTTTTAGGTGCGGTTACTACTGTACAAACAGCTTATCAATTAGTAACCCCATTGGTACCACCACAAACCATTGCTCAAATTGTGAGAGATAGTATGATTTTAGAACTATCACCTACTGTATTGAGCATTGTACTAGCAGGTGTTGTGGGTAGTAAAATAGCAAGCGAATTAGGTAATATGCGCATAAGCGAACAGATAGATGCACTTGAAATAATGGGCATTAATACCAAAAGTTATTTGGTGCTACCCAAAATATTAGGCGGCTTGGTTGTAATTCCTGCATTGATAGTTATTTCAGCGGTATTGGGTATTTGGGGCGGTAGAATGGCAGGTAACTTTACAGGTATTTTAGCACCAGATATTTTCGACATCGGTTTACGCCAAAACTTAAATCTCTTCAACATACAATTTGCCATGTACAAGGCCTATACGTTTGCCTTTATTGTCAGCAGCATACCAGCTTATTATGGCTACCACGTAAAAGGCGGTTCATTAGAAATTGGCCGCTCTAGTACAAGTGCTGTGGTTGTAAGCTGTATCTTGATTTTATTTGCAGATTATGTGCTAGCAGCGTTGTTGTTGTAATTGCACGATTCTTGCAGTCGACTGTTGACTGTCGACCGTCGACCGAAAAACTACTTACCATTTAGTTTCATAATCACATACCTGTCTATTACCGTTTCTCTTGTAGTAGGGTCTAGAAACTCTTTGGTTAGTTGTGTTACACCATAGCTTCTACCATTATACAATATTTTATTTGCAGGAAATTTAGCTGCAACTACTGCAACACTATCTTTTGGTGTTAATATAATATCGCTGCTATCAAGTTGTGCTATGCTTGTCTTTTGCTTAAAAATATGATTACCATAAAAGTGCAGCGTATAATCGTTACCAGCACCATAAATGCTTACTTTATCTTTTGGTAATTGTTGTTTAGCAATCACATCGGCTACAGTATTACCTATTTGAAACTTTAGAAGTGTTGGGTAAAATGCTGAATTGAGAAAAATATTGACACCAATAATTGTGAAAAAAGCCACTTCAAGCAATTTAGGAAAGCCCGTTTTCTTTAAGGTTAAAATGTACAACATGGCTAGCAAACCAATAGCTGCCAAACAGCCCACATACTTTGGTATAGATGCAAACGGAATCACTAATAAAGCCACCAAAGCAGCCCAAATAGCTGTAAAAATAACCACGTGCAATACTGTTAAAGCTTTACGCCATATAACCAATTGCTCAGTATAAGTGAGTTTGTATAAAAACTTCGCCGTAATAATGGCTGCCAAAGGAAATACAATAAAAATATAGTGCGGCAACTGCGCCTGACTACGAGCCAGTATACAATAAGTAATTACAAAACCACCTGTGCTTATCCATTCTTCATTTTGCGTGAGTTTAAAACGAGATTGTATTAGCGTTATAAAATCAAACACTAAGCCTATTAAAAAGAATAAAATCCAAGGTAAAAAACTCCACAACATATTCTCAAACAAGAAGGTGAAATAACCATTTTCACGGTAATAATTTTCACCAGTAAAGCGGCCGAAACTCTGCGTCCAATAATAAAATTTCAAGCCAGATTTGATAGGTATATTGTTTATTAATTTACCAGGATGTAAATCATACTGCTGATACAAGCCCCAACTCATAGGTACTAAAGCCACAGCAATAATGATTAAGCCGAGTAAATATTCTAACCTAAATAATTGCTTCCATTCTCTTCTCAACATAAAATGTGGTACAAATGCAAAGGCAGGCACCATCAAGGCAATTGGGCCTTTCGTCATCATGCCGCCGGCAATAGCCAAAAATGCTAAGAAGAAGTTTAACCAACTTTCAGTGCTATACCACTCTGCTAATTGCCACAGGCTAAAAATTACCCAACCCATTAACATGGTATCGGTTCTTACATCGTGGTTGATTAAAAACAAAGCCTGACAAGTAGCTAATACCAATGCACTTAAAATGGCAATTTCTTTTTTGTAAAACAATAAAGCCAAACGATAGGTACTATAAATAGCCAACACTGCAAACAAAAATGATGGCAAACGATAAGCCCAATCATGAATACCAAATAGCTTCATACTTAGGGCAGACAGCCAGAACAACATTGGTGGTTTGTCGAGGTAATCTTTACCCAAATCAAACACTTGTAAAAAGCTATGTCGCTCTAGCATTTCACGGCTTATGGATGCGTATTGCGCCGCATCAATATTCATTAGCGGCACGCAAAACATACCAAGCAAATACGCAATAGCACACAGCGTTAATATGATAATAGACGAACGTTTTGCAATCATAAACTAGGTATTTGAGAACGCAGTTGCAAGTCACCCACGTTTCTATTAAACAATAAAGCAACAAGATAACCAATACCACAACCAAGCAAACCACCACAAATAATATCTAGAGGGTAATGCACACCTACATACACTTGGCCATAAGCAATGGTAGCAGCCCACACAAAAAAAAGTTGGTGCCACTTGCCTATAAATGGCTTAAGTGTTTGTGAGAAAAACATAGCAATAGCAAAATGATTGGTAGCATGAGACGATGTGAAACTATAACCACCCGAACAACCATCTAGCAATAAGCGTACTTGAAACTGTAATATTTCATCTCTACAAGGTCTTGGTCTTGCGAAGAAACCTTTTATCAATGTGCTGCTTGTTTGGTCTGACACTAAAATGGTTAATACTGCAAACCACAACCAATGCCAAGTTCTTTTACCAAAATTGATAGCCATAAAGGCGAGCATAAACACATAGAAAGGTACCCAAGTAATACTATCTCTATACCAAGGATATACAAAGTCTAAAAAAGGATTGGTGAGTCTGGTATTGATTTTCAGAAAAAAATAGGTATCCCATTTTTTAATCCAATCTACAATGTTGAGAAAAATAGCATTGATTGATAACATCTTGTAAAAGTAAAGTTTGCCTAAGCACTGCGTGTAAATTTTAAGGTTTTTTTTGCAGCGCAATCGTATCAAATACTGTCATTTCTGTATATTAGCAAAATAAACCGTCTCTTATGAAATTTTTAATATTGTCAGTATTAAGTCTTGGTACGCTTGTTGGCTTTGCGCAGCAATCACCTTCACTTAAACTAGCTAGAGAAAACCGCTTGAATAATTTATCGTTGAATAAACCAATTGATAATATGCCTTCGGCAAATGTTGGCCCTAGTGGTCAAACGTTTACATTCAATAATGGCAATGGTTTAGACATTTACAAAAGCCAACCCGATAATATGCCTATCGCAAAACCAGATAGTAGCTATGTTGACAATATGGTTGCAAATCCAACAGCGACTAGAAACTTGACAGATGTTATCAATAAGCTCAAACATAAACGCTTTGAACCAAAAGGAAACAACAAATACAACTTTGTATTTCCATCACAAAAAGATTCAATTGCCTTTGTCGATTCAGTTAAAACATTACAGTTAAAACCCAAATTTTAGTTACACCATTTTCTTCGCCACGATAATCATTCGTGGCGATTTTTTTACATCGTAACTACCTAGTTGATAATCACCAAACACTTGCTGTACTTGCATTTTTTGGTAAGCAAGCATATCTGTAAAATCGCCTAAACTAAACTTAGCTACTTTCTCTGTAGATAAATGTTTTGGTGAGAAATTCTTGGTATCAGTTACTTGTATTTGCTTAAAAAAATGGTGTTCATTATGCCATTTGCTTACATGAAAAGTAATACCATCGAATGTTTTAGTGAAGCTTTTCTGTAAATTATCTTCTGTGTAATGCACATTCAAATAATCAATTACTAATAAACCATTTTTTTTCAAGCTTTGTGCAATAGTTCTTAATGCATTGTTGTGTTCACGTTCAGTTCTGAAATAGCCAAAACTTGTGAAAAAATTAAATGCAAAATCGAAGTAATTAATCCAAAAAGGTAAGCGCATATCATGCTCGTAAAAATGCAGGTGTTCGCTTTCATCCAACTTAGCGGCTGCGATAGATGATTGCGACAAATCAATACCAGTCACATCAAAACCCATATCGGCCAAAGCCTTGCTGTGCCTACCTTTACCACAAGCTACATCCAACATTGTTGCATCTTTTTTTGGCTGTAAATGTGCTACCAAGCGCTCTAAAAATGCTTGTGCTTCATTGTCATCTCTATTATTATATAATAAATGATAATGTGGCGAATTGAACCAATCTTTATACCACGCATTTGCTCCCATGGCGCTAAGATAAGTGGTTATAAAATTAAGGCATCAATAATCCATTTTCTACTATGTTTGCAAACCCCTATTGTTGAATTTTAAATACACTAATTATGGCATTAATTAAGAGCATTTCTGGTATCAGGGGCACTATTGGCGGCAAACCTGGCGATACATTAAGCCCACTAGATGTGGTGCGTTTTACAGCAGCTTATGGTACTTGGTTGGCACAACAATCTAGTAATAAAACAGTGGTAATTGGGCGTGATGGCAGAATAAGTGGTGCATTGGTAGAGCGTTTGGTTATTAGTACATTAAATGCTTTAGGTTTAGATGTGGTAAATCTTGGTTTAAGCACTACACCTACTGTAGAAATGGCGGTGGTGTTTCACAAAGCTGCTGGCGGTATTATTTTAACAGCAAGTCATAATCCTAAAGAATGGAACGCTTTAAAATTGCTCAATCACAAAGGCGAATTTATTAGCGGTGCAGAAGGTGCACTAATATTAGAAACAGCTGCGAAAGACGATTACAATTTTGCCACTGTAGATAAATTGGGTACTTACACAGAAGATGCTACTGCTTTAGATAAACATATTGAAGCCGTTATCAATTATCCATTGGTAGATGTTGCAGCCATTAAAGCGGCCAACTTTACTGTAATTGTGGATGCGATTAATAGCAGTGGTGCAATTGCTGTACCTACGTTATTAAAAGCATTTGGTGTAGAAGCAATAACCGTTTTAAACGAGGCTATTACGGGCAATTTTGCACACAATCCTGAGCCATTACCAGAAAACCTACGTGAACTGTGCAACGAGGTAAACAAGCAAAAAGCTGATATAGGTATTGCTGTAGACCCAGATGTAGACAGGTTGTGCTTTGTGTGCGAAGATGGTAGTTTGTTTGGTGAAGAATATACGTTGGTAGCTGTGGCTGATTATGTATTAAAGCATCGCAAAGGCAATACGGTAAGCAATATGTCTTCTACTAGAGCTTTGAAAGATGTAACCATTAAACATGGCGGTGAATACACACCAAGCGCTGTGGGCGAAGTAAACGTGGTAACCAAAATGAAGGCTGTAAACGCTGTAATTGGTGGCGAAGGTAATGGCGGCATTATTGTACCAGACTTGCATTATGGCCGTGATGCACTCATTGGTATTGCATTGTTTTTAACCCATTTGGCACACGAGAAAAAAAGCGTAAAGCAGTTGCGTAATACTTATACCAACTACTTTATGAGTAAAAATAAAATTGAGTTAGAAGCAGGTTTTGACATCAAGAAAATATTTGCACACATACAAAAGAAGTATAAAAACAATCCCATTAACACAGAAGATGGTTTAAAGATTGAGTTTGATACCGATTGGGTACACTTACGTACCAGCAATACCGAACCAATTATTCGCATTTATGCCGAAAGCAATTTTGAAACAACAGCCGATAATATTGCCAAACGCATCATGCAAGATATTAGAGAAGCGATGTAAACTAGTTACAAGTTGCAGGTTACCAGTAACTAGAAACGTTAACCAGTAACTGCTTCTTTTTCAATATTTTTACCCACATTGCAACTGCATCACAAATTGATTGTTACTAGTTGCGGTACATTTACCTAAAGAAAAAAACAGATGGCAATTTTAAAATTCAGGGCATATTTAGAGGAAGACGATTCGGTGTACAGAGACATTGTAATAAAGCACAAGCAAACTTTTGAAGACTTGCATTATGCCATTCTAAAAAGCTACGAGTTCGATCATAAACACCAAGCTACTTTTTACCGTAGCAACGATAATTGGGTGCGTGGCCGTGAAATAAGCTTTGCTGTGTACAATAAAGACTATGTAGCACCGCCACTACTAATGGCTGATACCATCATTGGCTCTGAAATTTTTGATACCAACCAGAAGTTTATTTATGTGTACGATTTTGCTAAAAACTGGACGTTTTTGGTAGAATTAATTAATGTAAGCAAAGAAGAAAGCTCAAAAATCAGTTACCCTGCTTGTTCGAGAAAAGAAGGTATTGGCCCACAACAGTATGGCACCAAGAGTTTATTGGGCGATAAATTTGCCGATATAGAAGAAAAATACGACCTAAAAGATGGTCTTGATGATGGCTTTGGTACAGAAGGCGAAGAAAGCGACACCGCAGAAGAAGTAGATGACGACAGCAGCCAAAGCACTGATAGTTTGTTTGAATAAACAGGTTTTAAAATAGTAAAAAGCGAAGCCAATGGCTTCGCTTTTTTTATTCTATTAGGCCAAATTAGCTTTAAATAAACCTTCCTAAATGCTAGATAACCTAAACCCAATAGACGCTTATTTTTTAAAACACGATGAGCCCATTAAAAGTTGCTTGCAATTTTTACGAGGCTATATATTGGCACATCATACAAGCATTACAGAAACTTGGAAATATGGTGTGCCTTTTTACTGCTACAGCGGCAAGCGATTTTGCTATTTATGGGTAGATAAAAAACGCCAACAACCCTATATTGGTATAGTAAATGGGCATCAGATTAATCACCCAAACTTATTGGCAGAAAATAGAACAAGAATGAAAATTCTATTGATTGATGCGAATGAGGATTTGCCAATTGAGATAATAAATGATGTGTTGAATGCAGCTATTGACTTGGTTTAGTTGCTGGATTCATCCAGTTTTTTGCGCAGCATTTCATCGTATAAAGGCTTTAATTCATCATAAATTTCTTGTGCTTTTTCATTGCCTTCTGCTGCAGCTTGCTTGATACTCTGATAAAAATTTTCAGATTGACGAACCAAACTTGCTCCTAAAATTAGTTGCATATTACTTACGGTTTTATGCATTTGGTCTAGTGTTTCTTTAATCTGTTCGATGTATTGTAAATCTTCTTCACTAGGGTCTTCGATAAGCATCAACTTATCATAAGCATCCATCAAAACAATTGACTGCTCCCTTATGGTATCTAATGCGCCATTTTCAAGGCATTCTCTAGTATTTGCTAATAATTCTTGAAAGCGATTCTCGCCATGCCGCGTTTCTTTATCATCGTAAAGCATTACAATAGAATTTGGTTATAGATGGAATAAAGATATTTATTTCATCTACAATTTCCAATCTACAATTTCCTTAGCCCATTCAGTTCTGTAAGGCGTGGTTACACGAATATAATTATCTGTATAGCCTTCCATCATACCATTTTTATCAAAACCTTCAAACAATACTTTGCGTGTTTGCCCTGCAAACTGTGCGTTAAAGTATTGCTGTTTCATGTAACTCAAATTGCGTAAAGCTTTGTTACGGTCAAAGCGCTTGTTGTGTGGCACAATCGGTTTAATATCTAATGCTACAGTATTGGCACGTTCAGAATACGTAAATACGTGTAGGTAAGTAATATCTAGGCTGTGCAAAAAGTCAAATGTTTCTTGAAAAGCAGCATCGGTTTCACCAGGAAAACCAACAATTACATCTACACCAATGGCACAATGTGGCATTAAGGTTTTAATCAAAGCAACACGCTCTGCATATAATTCACGCTTATAACGGCGGCGCATTAAACCCAAAACGGTGTTGCTACCGCTTTGTAAAGGAATATGAAAATGTGGCATAAACTTTTTGCTTTCAGCCACAAAAGCAATCATCTCATTGGTTAATAAATTCGGCTCTATAGAGGATATTCTGTAGCGTTCGATGCCTTCAACTTTATCTAGGGCTTTTATCAGTTCAAAGAAATCTTCTTCATGTTTACCACCATCAGGCCCTTTACCAAAGTCGCCCAGATTAATGCCTGTCAATACAATTTCCTTCGTGCCGCTAGCAGCAATTTCTTCGGCATTTTTAACAACATTGGCAATACTATCGCTACGGCTTTTGCCACGAGCCATTGGTATGGTACAAAACGAACAATTATAGTCGCAGCCATCTTGCACTTTTAGGAAAGTTCTTGTTCTATCGTTCATAGAATAAGTAGCGGTAAAGCCACTCACCTCTTCAATCTCACAACTGCATATTTTAGCACTATCGCCTTTGGTTAGGTCGGCTAAATGCTGCACAATATTAAATTTTTCAGCAGCACCTAATACCAAGTCAACACCAGGTATTTCAGCTATTTCTTTCGGTTTTAATTGGGCATAACAGCCTGTAATTACCACCAAACTTTCAGGTGATTTGCGTTGAATACGGCGCACCAAATGCCTGCACTCTTTATCTGCATTATCGGTTACAGAACAAGTGTTAATCACATACACATCAGCCTGTTCTTCAAAAGATGTTTTCGCAAACCCTTCTGTTTCTAACAGGCGAGAAATAGTAGATGTTTCAGAGAAATTTAATTTACAGCCTAATGTGTGAAAGGCTACCGTACGCTGCTTTTGCATCGGGCAAAGATAAATTGTCTGAACTGGGATTTTTTGGATTTTTTTGATTAAAGGAAAAAGAAAGGTCGCATAGAGATTTCTATACGACCTGTTTATTAAAATTTCACACGCACCAATAAAAGCTGCGTAACGGTATAACCGTACAAGTGTGCGACGCAACAACGGCGTCATAGTAGTACCACTGCTGGTTACATCAATCTATCTTGGCAATACGTAGCTTTTTACATCATCAACGGTAATAGTTTTACCAGAAAGAATGATTAATCGCTCTACGACATTGCGTAGCTCACGAATATTTCCCGTCCAATTGTGTTGTTTCAAGGCTTCTAAAGCAGGTTTTTCAATGGCTTTTACTTGCTGACCATATTCAGTGGCTATGTCTTGCAAAAACTTATCTACCAACAAAGGAATATCGTTTCTGCGTTCATTTAAAGTAGGCACATGAATTAGAATTACGCCCAAGCGGTGATACAAATCCATCCGGAAATTTTTGGCTTCTACTTCTTCTAGTAAGTTTTTATTGGTTGCAGCCACCACACGTACATCTACGTTTATTTCTTTATCGCCACCTACACGGGTAATTTTTCCTTCCTGCAAGGCACGTAGCACTTTGGCTTGCGCCGAAAGGCTCATATCACCTATTTCATCTAAAAACAAAGTGCCACCATTGGCTTGCTCAAACTTACCAATGCGCTGTTTTATAGCAGAGGTGAACGAACCTTTTTCGTGGCCAAACAATTCACTTTCAATGAGTTCGCTTGGTATGGCGGCACAGTTTACCTCAACTATTGTGTTGCCGCTTCTAGTGCTTTTTTCGTGTAGCCAACGTGCCACTAGTTCTTTACCGCTACCATTTTCGCCAGTCACCAACACTCTAGCATCGGTTGGGGCTACTTTTTCTATGGTAGCTTGAATTTTTTTAATCGCTTCGCTTTCGCCAATAATTTCTTGCACTTTACTAGCCTTGCGTTTTAGCACTTTGGTTTCTTTTACCAAAGTATTTTTATCCATGGCATTGCGAATGGTAATTAGCAAGCGATTTAAATCTGGCGGCTTAGAAATGTAATCGTACGCACCTTTTTTCACTGCATCTACAGCAGTTTCAATATTTCCGTGACCGCTAATCATGATAATTGGCACATCAGGATTGGCTTCTGTGGCTTTTTGCAAAAACTCAATACCGTCTAGTTTTGGCATTTTAATATCGCACAACACCACATCAAAAGTCGTGGCTAAAAACTTCTTCAAACCTTCCTCACCGTCAGCAGCTTCATCCACTTTATAGCCTTCATTACCCAAAATATCCTTCAATACATTGCGTATTGCTCGTTCATCATCAATAATTAAAATATTCGCCATAATTGCTTTTGTATTTTGCTAAGATAAAAGAATACCCATCAATTTTATTTACCAACTAATTTTACAACCACCATAAAAATTTATTGCAGTTGCAGGATTGTAAAAACGCCTACCCAAAGCATTAATATCATTACCCAAACTATACATTTGGTTTAGCAAATTATCGCCACCAATGTATAATTGCACATTAGCCTTCTTCACTTTAAAATTAATGCCGGCTTTTGCTTGTAGCAAATTGTATGCCTCAGTGAAAATATCGTTAGCATCAGTCAATGCCAATTCTGATGTATAGGTGTGAGAGGCATTGAAAAACAAGCCTTTTGCCATTGAAATTTGTAAGCCATTTACTAAAATATGTTTTGGTACACCAGTTAATTGATTGCCAGAATAATTGCTTGTGCCTTGCTGGTAAGTTACAAATTGATATGGTTGATAGCTATAACTTTCAGTAAGTTGAATAGATTTAAAAAACTGCGAACCATTGCGTAGCAACTGGTATTGCAGCCACACTTCTAGCCCATTTTGCTTAGTATCGCCAGCATTTACAAAGTATTGTGTACCATCAGCATTGTTGCGTGTAACAATGGCATTTTGTAGGCGAAAGTTGTAATAATTAATATCAAACAACAAACGATTTTGCCACAAATTACCCTTAACGCCAAACTCAAAATTCCAGCCATATTCAGGTTGTAGTGTGGCACTAAATTGATTGTTGGTTGGTCTTATTTCAGCTAAAGATGGCGGGCTAAAACCTTTAGATAATGAACTATAAAAAGCTACTTGTTTAGTTATTTGGTACAAAGCGGCCACTCGAGGCATTACCACAACATCGGTCGTTTTTTTAGTGAATGAAGGGTTAGCATCTGTTAATCGCTTGTAGCGGTAGTTTTGATTATTGGCACTAAAGCCTGCGCTCACGTTAAAGTGCTTACCGCTTAATTGTACTTGTGTAAATGCAAACCATTGGTTGATGTACACATCATCTTTGTACTGCACAGTATCTGCTACACCAGCTTTATTGCCGTAATTATCTATTGCTGAATGATTGACCAATATTTCGCCACCTGTTAACCATTGCAGTTGTAGTTGTTGTAGTTGTTGTAATTGCTTTTTGTAAATCAACTTGCCATTTACGCCTAAGTTTAGTTCGTTGCGCTTTTCATAGTTGGTAATAAATGGATTTTTAAAATCAGTATGGTGCAACACCACACCAGCTTCTGTAGACCAAGCTTGGTTGATTGTATAGTTGTGATGCAAGCCTACAAAAAAAGTATTGTTGTAAATAGCAGTTTGCTGCTGAACAGCACTTGGTAAGCCATTAGCTACTTGCCTTGCAAGCCTTGGATTTTGCTGCATTTGCGCCAATGTAATACCACCAGGTGTTTGATAATATAAAGCTGTGTAAAAGCTGATAATATCAAATTGATGCTGCTTGTATTTGTAACTAGCAAGCCATGTAATATTGTCTTTTTGCGAAGCAGATTGCTGCCTGTAACCATCACTTTGTTGGTGACTTTGCATCAATTTAGATGAAAATGAAGCGTTTTGATATTGCCAACTTGCTTGTTGTTGCAGCAAACCATAACTACCGCCATTAACAGCAAATTGGTAATGGTTTTGTGATTTATCTGTAAAAGTATTTGAAGATTTTAGCAACACCACACCACCTGTATTGGCACCATAAATACTTGCGGCTGGCCCTTTAATAATTTCTAAAGCGGATAATTGTGTAGCATCAATAAGATTAAAATATGTATTACCGCCACCATCAGTAATTGGTAAGCCGTTCCAATAGACTTTAATATTTCTTACACCAAATGGTGAACGCAGCAAACTGCCTCTAATACTTAGCCTGTAGCTATTAGGGCTTCTTTCTTCCATTCGCACACCAGGTATGGTATTTACAGCTGGCAACAAATTATTAGCACCAATATACTCAATTTGTTTAGTGGTAATTCTACCTACAGACGCAGGCACTTCTTTCCAGTTTTTGTTCCATCCAAAAGCGCTAATTCGCACTTCTGTTAAGGTATCAATAGTGTTTGTAGCAGTATCAATTTGCCCAAAAACAAAAAGCATTTTCAGAAACGTAATAGCTAATAGTAGAAATTTTCTCACTCAAAAGAATTAATATTTGGTAAAATAAATTCACACAAAATCACATTAACAAAAAGAATATTCAAATGTTTATAAAATAATAATGTGAAAAATTTGTTAACAACTGAAAAGGTTACTAAATTACGTCACCAAGATTAAATACCCCTTAATTTATCATGACAACCTTAAACAAAACTGACATTTCTATCACAGAAATTGTGTATGATTTGATGATGGTAAATGTAAACAGAGCCTCACTATTAAAGAACTGTATTACTTACGTTATAAGAAACCAAGCGAATAAATTAATTCGAAAAGGTAATTTCTCTGGCTATAATGTACAGCTACGTATGACGCATCTTGAAGACGGTCAATACGAGTTTGATATGTTTATAGAAGATCAACTTTATCTAAATATTCCCTTTGAAAAAAGAACGCTAGACAAAAGCAATATTGCTTTTAACTAATGTTTTCAGTTATATTTTTCCAATAAAAAGCCCGAAATGTAATGTACGTTTCGGGCTTTTAAAGTATTATTTGTGTTGGTTATTATTTACCTACAACCTCTTTTACAAGTTTCACAGTTCTAGCTACATCAGGTATTGCTAGTGCTGCTAAGTTTGGTGCGTAGTGCATTGGCGCATCGGCGCTTGTAATTCTACGAATTGGTGCATCTAAATAATCAAAACCTTCTTTTTGAATACGGTAAGTAATTTCAGAACTTACAGACGCAAATGGCCATTGTTCTTCAACAATCACCAAACGATTTGTTTTCTTAACGCTTTCTAAAATACATTTCCAATCTAAAGGACGGATTGAACGCAAATCGATTACCTCAGCATTGATACCTTCTTTTTCAAGCTCAGCAGCAGCACCTAAAGCCACTTTCATCATTTTGTTATACGATACGATAGTTACATCAGTACCATATTTTTTGATATCAGCTTTACCAATTGGTATGTAGTACTCTTCTTCAGGTACTTCACATTTATCGCCATACATTACTTCACTTTCCATAAACATTACAGGATCTTTCTCGTAGCGAATCGCTTGTTTCAATAAACCTTTTGCATCGTAACCATTAGAAGGCGACACTACTTTAAGACCTGGAATATTTGCATACAATGCTTCAAAAGCTGTAGAATGTTGCGCACCTAACTGACCAGCACTTCCACCAGGACCTCTAAATACAATAGGGCAACCAATTTGACCACCGCTCATTGCAAGCATTTTAGATGCAGTGTTTAGGATTTGGTCAAGTGGCAACACGGCAAAGTTCCATGTCATAAATTCTACGATTGGTAACAATCCATTTTGCGCAGCACCTACAGCAATTGCAGCAAAACCAAGTTCAGCAATTGGTGTATCAATCACACGTTTTGGACCAAATTTTGCTAACATACCTTGGCTTACTTTGTAAGCACCATTGTACTCAGCAACTTCTTCACCCATTAAAAACACTCTTTCATCTCTTCTCATTTCCTCACTCATGGCTTCTCGTAGAGCCTCTCTAAAAGCTATTGAACGCATGTATAGTCTTTTTAAAAATTGAGTTGCAAAAATATAGGTTTGTGCAGTAAAAAAATCAACCAAAATTTTATTTATTATACTATTTTAAACACCTGGTTATAACAAAAAATCCCCCAGATTTCTCTGAGGGATTTCTATATAAAGTGTTTATAATCAATTAAAACACATTAAATGCAAAGCTAGCATAGTATAAACCACCTACTTGTGCATTACCAAAACCATTGGTGTAGTATTTATTGAACATATTGGTTGCACCAATTTTCAAAATTGATTTAGTTGCAGGGAATTTGTAGCTAATTTGACCATCTAATGTAGTAACTGATGGCAATGTACCTGCACCAAAAGTACCTTCGTAGTAGAAGCTATCTTGCCATCTGTACACTAAGCTAAAGCCAAAACGCTTGTCAGTACCGAAACCAGTGTTAGTTAGAGTAACATTAGCACGGTATTTTGGTGTATTGAAGAAAGTAATAAAACCAGCTGGACTTTCAGAAATTTCATCTGAGTAGAAATTAGCACCAACAGTAAAGTTTTGTGGTAATAAATAATCTAATGAAACGCCGTAACCACGTGTAGTTACTTTACCAGTGCTATTGACAGAAACTTGATACACCCTACCTTTATTAAATACATTAGTACCACCAATAAAATTATCGTAAGAAGCTGTGTAACCATATACGTCTAACAATAATTTTTTACCAATCAAACCTTTGTAACCAACCTCATAAGAAGTAGCTGTTTCCGGTTTAAACTCACCAAAAACAGCAGGTGCACCCGTTCTAACATCAATTACAGGGCTACTACCAAATACATAATTTCTTAATTGTGGTAACCCACCTAAAAGTATCGCTTGACCAACATCTAACTTAATCCACTGATTTTGTGTAGAAGGAAAACGGTAAGCTTGTTGGTAAGAAGCACGAATGTTTTGATCTTTTGCAACTTTAATTACTGCAGAAGCACGTGGTGTAAAGCGACCAGCAAAATTTTCATTTTTATCGTAACGGCCAGAAACGGTTAATTTCAATACGTCTTTAAACATTTTTTGAGACAACTGACCATAAGCACCGTATTCACCAATCTTAATTTTACCAGCAGTATCTGCAAATAAAGTGCCTTCTGAATTTAAACGGTATTCTTTGTAATTACCGCCAATTAAAAATTCTGTACCAGTTTTTGCAAGCCCTAAAGCTTCGGTTAAATTGTATTGACCTTCATACATGTACAAGGCAGTTTTATCCACGAACAAACCACCACCTTTAGAAATTGGAGTCGTAATTACTTTATTAAATATTGCATTGTCTAATAAGTTACCAGTTGGTCTGCCTGCATCAGCGAAAGCTCTTGCCGCGGCATGAGCACCTGCATCGGTGTTGCCAGCTACACGATTTTGTAAATAAACTTGAGAATATTGTGAAAACCAAGTACCGCTTGACTTAACTGCTTCATTAAAATACTGTGTTGCAGCTGAGGCATTATAGCTATCACCAGCATCTTCCTGTGTAGTGTAAGCACGTAAATACCAGTTTTTAGATTTTAACTCCAATTTGTATTGACCAATTCTGAAGTTTTTCAATGAATATCTACCTAAACCAGTATAAACTGTATTACCAATACCGTAGTTAGCAGTTAAAGATGCTTCTAAGTTGTCCGTTATTTTATAGTGTAGCGCACCAGTTAATTTCACATTTACTGTTAGTGGGCTTACTACATCTTTTTCATCATAACCAGTTCTAGAAATATTTTGAGTAGGTGAAATTGAACCCAAAATTGGAAGAAGAGTAGCACTTGGAACACTGCTACCAAGATAACCCACAAATTTTTGAAAAGAATTCACACCCGCATTCACCAATGGTGCAAATGCTGGTGCAGTAAGTACATTATTCACAAAATTTGTTTCATCACCATACACATTCACACCATCGTAAGCAGGATCTGTTCTATCGCCAGCAATAGTTTTGCCAGTGGTTCTATCGCCGCCAGCACCAGTTAAAAAGTTTCTGTTATCATTACCTAACCAATCAACTGCTTGCGTAAATGAAGCACCGATTTTGAAAGCCCATTTTTCAGATAATTTTTGAGCCCAACGCAAATTCCAATCATTGAAAGCAGCACGGTCTCTTTGTTTGCTATCAACATGGTTTACACCAGTTTTAATTTGAAAACTTAAGCCTTGGTATTTAAATGGATTCTTACTGTTAATTAATAATGTACCATTCATACCGCCAGGGCCATATAATGCAGAACTAGCGCCAGCCAATAACTCTACGTTATCAACATCTAATTCAGTTAAACCGATGATACTACCAACCGCAAAGTTTAAACCAGGTGCTTGGTTATCCATACCATCCATAATTTGGTTTAAACGTAAATTACCGCTACTGTTAAAACCACGAGTACTCACAGTTTTAAAAGTTAAGCTAGAAGTAGTAACGTCTACGCCTTTCATATTACCTACAATATCGTAATAGTTACTTGCAGGTGATTGACGAATGTTAGCACTGCTAATTCTTTCAATAGAAACTGGAGATTCTAAAATACGCTCAGGTACTCTAGAAGCAGAAACTACTACTTCTTCACCTAAAACAAAACTTGTTTCTAAACCAACTGATACGCTAGAACCAGTAAAAATAACTTCTTTAGCTGCATAACCTACAGAACTAATAACAAGTGTAAATGGTGGTTTTTGTGTAGTTGTAAACTTAAAATTACCCTTATCATCGGTAAAAGTACCTGCTGTACCACCTTTGATAGTTACCGATACGGCTGATAAAGCCTCTTTAGATTTATTGTTTGTAACGCTACCTGTTACGGTAGTAGAAGATTGCGCAAATGCAACTGTAGAGGTTAGGGTAAACAATGCAAGTGCAACGCATAAGCGATGTAGCTGTTTCATAATGGCAATTTATGTTAAGAAAAAGAAAACTAATTGATTAGCAAAGTAATAGTTGTTTAGCTAACCATAAAAAATTTATTTGTTCACAAAAATAACAGCTTGTTAAGAAAAAAAAAATCTCATTGTTAAAAGGCAAATTTTGAGGCATTACTTTTGGCGCATGTCAGCATTTCAATTTCCACAACAAACCAACTATTACAAGGGTAAAGTACGTGATGTATATAGCATTGGTAGCGATACTTTAGTAATGATTGCAAGTAATCGCATCTCAGCATTTGATGTTATTTTACCAAGCCCAATACCATATAAAGGGCAAGTGCTTAACCAAATTGCTGCTTACATGCTTGAAGCTACAAAGCACATTTGCCCAAATTGGTTACAAACTATACCTGCACCAAACGTAAGTATAGGCAAGCGTTGCGAGCCTTTTAAAATAGAAATGGTGGTACGTGGTAACCTTACTGGCCATGCATGGCGCACCTACAGTTCTGGTAGTAGAACATTGTGTGGTGTAACATTGCCTGAAGGCATGAAAGAAAATGATTTT
The DNA here is from genome assembly GCF_056745525.1 of Parasediminibacterium sp. HNIBRBA5674. NCBI lineage: Bacteria > Pseudomonadati > Bacteroidota > Chitinophagia > Chitinophagales > Chitinophagaceae > Parasediminibacterium > Parasediminibacterium sp. HNIBRBA5674. Next base: position 70,545 of record NZ_JBQWIE010000004.1, read on the forward strand.
TTTCCAACGCCTATTATTACACCTAGCACTAAAGCTAGTGAAGGGCATGATGAAGACATCAGCAAAGAAGAGATTATTGCACAAGGCCTAGCAAGCGAAGCAGATTGGGCTGTTTTAGAAAAATATGCTTTGGAATTATTTGCCTTTGGCAAAATGCTAGCTGCTAAACAAGGCTTAATACTAGTAGATACCAAGTATGAGTTTGGTAAAATAGGCGATACCATTTACTTAATGGATGAAATTCATACACCTGATAGTAGTAGATATTTTTATGCTGATGGTTTTGAAGAAAGACAAGCCGCTGGCGAAAGACAAAAGCAATTAAGCAAAGAGTTTGTACGTGAATGGCTAATTGCAAATGATTTTATGGGCAAAGAAGGCCAAACAGTACCGCATATGAGTGAAGAATGGATTGATACCATTAGCAAACGCTACATTGAGCTTTACGAAACCATTATTGGCGAAACATTTATACCGCAAGCTTTAAGCGATGAAGCAACTTATGAAGCGGTTGTTGCAGCGTTAGGATAATTGATGGCAAGTTCTTACTTAAAACACTGTGCCCTACTTCTTCTAATCATTGACATGTGATAAATTCAGATTACCGTTTATATGGTTATCATTGTATCAAGTCAAAAAAATAACCAACCAACTTAGCCGTCTTTTTAGAAGTATCCTGTTTAAAACAAGCTTACTGTTCGCAAATCAGAAAGGATTCTCAGCATTGCAGAACGTCACTAGTTATTAAGAGTATCTACAATTCACAATGTACCACGCAATCACTTTGGTATAAGTAAATAGGAAAAACAAAAAAGCAATACCAAGTTTTGAAATAGATGCGTAAACTAATTGATTATCAGGCGACTGCTACCCTAGCTTGCCACGCAGCAGTTACCAAAGCTCAGCACATAAGCCGTGGTCATATAGATGAAGTGAATTTTAATTGTAGAGTGAGGTGATAGTTCATAGTTCATGGGTCGTGGGTCATGGGTGATTGGCTTTTTTTATTTTGAGTTCATTCTCTCACTTCTCCTTATAACCTATGACCTATGACCTACCCCACTATTTGCGTTGATTTTCTACATTTTATTGTTATTTTACTATAAGGTGTTGAAAACATACCGCATTTGGCTATTTTTGAAGCAGTATCATGACAAAGTATCTACAATTGTTATTAACGCTATTACTTTATAGCAATTTACATGCACAAAATGGCTGTACTGTGCTTGGGCAAACGCCTAGTACGGCTTTTCCAATATGTGGTGCCAATATTCTAACGCAAACATCAATACCCAATTGCTCTGGCAGAGTAATACCAGTACCAGCATGTCCTGAAACAAACTTTTACACAGATGTTCGACCATTTTGGTACAAATTCACTTGCTTCAAAGGTGGCACTTTAGGCTTTCTTATTCAACCCAACAGTAATAGCGATGACTATGACTGGCAAATATTTGATATTACAGGTAAAAATCCAGTAGACGTGTACACAGATGCAAGCATGTTTGTATCGTGCAATTGGAGCAGTAATGGGCCACTAACCGGCGCAAATGCCACAGGCAATAGGCTAAGTAACTGTCAAGGACCTACAACTTCCAATATTAGCTCTATGCCTACGCTTATTCAAGGGCATGATTATTTATTGATGGTAAGCAATGCATCCTCTTCTCAAGCTGGTTATAAGCTGTCGTTTGGCGGTGGCACTTCTAGCATTACCGATACTGTAACACCTAAGTTTTCTAAAGCAACAGCAACCTGTACGGGGCAAACAATTAGCATAAAATTAAACAAGTTCATGAAATGCAAAAGCCTTACAGCAAACGGTAGTGACTTTAGCATTAGCAATGGTAGTGTAAGCATTACAAGTGCTGTGGGTGTTAATTGTACATCGGGCTTTGATATGGATTCGATAGTACTGACTCTAAATACACCTTTGCCGCCCGGCTATGCTTTTATTACCGCCCAAAACGGTAGCGATGGCAATACTATACTAGACAACTGCGATAATAGTATAGCCGTTGGCGATACTATTGGTTTTGTGGTAAATTCTATTTCACCAGCCACCATGGATAGCTTAAGTAAAGCTGCTTGTGCACCAAAAGATATTACTATCAAACTAAGCGATTTTGTGCGCTGTAGTTCTATTGCTGCAGATGGTAGTGATTTTGCCATAAGTGGCCCTGCATCGGTAAGTATTACAAAAGCTGCGGGCAATTGTAATACAAATGGGCTTACCAATACAATTGTTGTAAGTCTTGCCCAATCAATTAATACCGCTGGTTTATTTACCATTAGCCTTAAAAAAGGTGTAGATGGCAATACCATTTTAACAGATTGTAACAAAGAAACACCAATAGGCTCTTTACTCAATTTTACCACTATTGATACCGTATCGGCTAAATTTACCTATACCATAGATAGTGGCTGCGTAAACAATACTGTACACTTTAAACACAATGGCAATAGCGGCACTAATAGCTGGCTTTGGAACTTTAGCAATGGCAGCAGTAGTACCTTACAAAATGCAGATATTGTGTTGCCTAATTCTAGCACCACTACAATAAAGCTTACGGTAAGTAATGGCGTTTGTACCAACTCGTACATAGAAGTATTGGTACAAAAATTTGATACCGTAAAAGCTATTTTTATTACCCCAGCTAGTGTGTGCCCTACCAATAGTTGGTCTATTACTAATACAAGCACAGGCAATATCACCATTTATAATTGGGATTTTGGCAATGGCACTACTAGCACTGCGCAAAGCCCAGCACCATTTGCCTATGCCTTACAAGCCACCAAGCAGATGTACAACATACGCCTAATAGTAAGCAACGCCCTTGGCTGTAAAGACACTGTAACTCATGCGGTAGAAGTAAAGGGCAACCCTACCGTACTGCTAGATTCTGTAATAAAAGCTGCTTGTGCCCCACAAACTATTACCGTAAGGCTCAACAATTTGGTAAGCTGTAGCAGTATAGCCTTAGATGGTAGCGATTTTACCATTACCGGCGCAAGCAATGTAACTGTAAAAAGTGCTAGTGGCATTTGCAATGCTAGTGGCTTAACCAACTTAATAATCTTGAATTTAACGCAACCAATAACACTTGGTGGCAACTATACCATTAATACCAAAACTGGCAGCGATGGTAATGTGCTATTGAACGATTGTGGTATTTCGGTTGCGAATGGAACCAGTATTGGCTTTACAACTATAGATACAGTTTCGGCTAAGTTTAGTTACAAAATAGATTCTGGCTGTGTTAATAATATTATTCGCTTTACACAAAGTGGTTTCAATAATATCAATCAATGGAACTGGAATTTTGGTGCAACAGGAGTTTCGACAGAGCAAAATCCCAATGTAACAGTGCCAAATGCAAGTACCCAAAATGTGCAACTAATTGTAAGCAATGGCACTTGTAACGATACGTCTACACAAACCATAGTACAGCAATTTGATACGGTAAAAGCTGTATTTGATTTTCCTAATCCAATTTGTCCTACTACAAATTGGGCTATCGCAAATAATAGTACGGGTAAAATAGTGAGCTACACTTGGGATTTTGGTAATGGCACTAGCAGCACACAGAGAAATCCGCTGCCTTATGCCTACCCTACTTCTGCGCAACAACTTCAGTACAACATTCGCTTAGTAGTGGCCAATGCACTTGGCTGTACCGATACACTGACTGAAACAGTTACTGTAAAGGCGAATTTACCAGCTACTTTAGATAGCGTTTCTAAAGCAGCCTGCAAGCCACAGCAATTGGTATTACACTTTAGTGGCCCTATAGATTGTAGTTCAATAGCAGCAGATGGTAGTGATTTTAATATCATTGGCACATCAGCAATTAACATAGTAAGCGCAACGGGTAATTGTAACAATGCTGGCTTAACGAATAGCATCACAGTTAATTTCTCTCAACCTATTTATACAGCAGGTTCGTTTGCCATTTACCTAAAAAGAGGTAGCGATGGTAATGTGTTGATTAATGATTGCGGTGTAGAAAGCTTGGCAGGTGGCAACAAAACGTTTTCAACTTTAGATACGGTAAATGCACTATTCACTTACAATATTACATTGGGTTGCAATAATGATAATATCCAATTTGCGCACAACGGTAACAACAGCGTAAACAAATGGGATTGGAAAATAAGCGATGGTAGAACATCTGCTTTGCAAAATCCTTTATTGGTATTTCCAAATGCGGGTAATTTTACAGTACAACTCATTGTAACCAATGGTGCTTGCAGCGATACTTTTACAACGCCTATAACACTTACGTTTGACACTGTAAAAGCCATTTTTGAAGCACCCGAATACATTTGCCCTAACGAACCTTGGCTGATTTCTAATGCAAGCACTGGTAAAATAGTAAGCTATGCATGGGATTTTGGTAGCGGTGTACGCAGCGCATTGCAAAACCCAACCAATATTAGCTACCCAATACCAACCAATGTTACGCAACGTAAATACACTATTCGCTTAACTGTGGCTAACAATATTGGCTGCACTAGCACTACAAGCCACGACGTAATGGTACTAAAATCCTGCTATATAGCGGTGCCCACAGGCTTTACGCCAAACAATGATGGCTTAAACGATTACTTAGGCCCATTGAATGCTTACAAAACTGAGAATTTGCAGTTTAAGGTGTTTAACCGCATGGGTAATGTGGTATTTGAAACAACGAATTGGCAGAAAAAATGGGATGGAAGAATTAATGGCATTTTACAGCCTTCAGGTGCATACGTTTGGTACTTAACCTATACCGATACTGACACTAAGAAAGTAGTAAACCTAAATGGAACATCGGTACTTATTAGATAAGATTAAATGTTAGTACTTCTGTTTTCCAACTAATAAAAAACGCTCCTTTAATTGCTTAAAGGGGCGTTTTATGTTACGTTTTGTACAAAAGCATCTAAAGAGTTTACCCCAATTACTTTTTCAGATATAAAACCCTCACCGTACTGTACACCTATTCTTTTACCAAGCATCATGGCTCTAGCTTTAACAGTTTCAAGAAACTGTGGTGAAGAAATATAAGTTTGCGGCTCGTCTGTACTTGGGCTGTTAAATTGTGTAGTATAAGCCAAAATAGAAGCAATTTTTGTTTCAAAGTGCGTTGATATATCTACCACAAATGAAGGCTGTATGAATCTATCTTGAATATAGTGAAACACATATTTGGGTCGCCAAGCCTCTTGATAAGCACCATTGTAATTGGTTGTAATTTTACGCAAGCCACTTAAAAAAGCCGCATCCGATACTAGTTTAGCGCTACGACCATGGTCAGGGTGACGATCTTCTGGTGCGTTGCACAGAATAATTTCTGGTTGATATTTTCTAATGGCGGTAATTACCAATCGTTGATGTGCTTCATCATTTTGAAAAAAGCCATCAGCCATTTTTAAATTTTCTCTTACAGCCACACCTAAAATTTTAGCTGCTGCCGATGCTTCTGCATAGCGTGTTTCTACAGTACCTCTAGTGCCAAGTTCGCCTTGGGTTAAATCTACAATGCCCACTTTTTTGCCTTCGGCAATAGCACTTGCAATAGTACCACTACAGCCTAGTTCTACATCATCTGGATGCACACCAATAGCCAAAATATCCAACTTCATAGAATACATTTAAAATAAATAAAACCAAGATTTACAAAAGCGCTTAAGCTGTAACTTTTGTAGTTTTTTTGCTGGCAATAACCATAATTACAATACCAGCAATAATTAACAAAGTTGCAATTAACTCTGCTTGTGTAGGTTGAAAAGGCAAGCCTTCGTATTTAGTATTTACCCTTATTTTCTCAATAGTAAAACGTTCAATACCATTTAAAATAAAATAAAAGCCAAACATTTGACCGGGTAATTTCAAACTTTTACGACTAGCCCAAAGAATTGGAAATAATACCGTACAAACAATTACCTCGTAAAAAGCAGTAGGAAAAACAGGTAGTGGTAATTGAGAGCAATATTGCCCATCGCAACCGATAATTTTTACGCCTTCGTTAATAACATTGTGCGGATAATTATAGGCAAACAACCAATCTGGCAAATGCCAAAACGGTTGCACACTGATATGTTTTACAGCCTCTAAACTCTTAAACTGGTTGATATAAAAGCCTTGATTTGCCAATAAAGTGGCATTAAACTGCTCTGCACTAGCAGGCACTACTGCACCAGTACTGGTGTTTACGAAAGCGCTGTTTAAAATACCCCAATCACCATCACCACTTACATGGCAACCAATTCTACCAATAGCGTAGGCAAGCATTAAAGCAGGTGCAAATGCATCAGCTAAATGAGGAATGGCAATTTTATGTTTGCGTGCATAAAATACAATGGCTAAACCTGCACAGATTAACCCACCATAAAACGTTAAGCCACTAAAGGAAATCAGAGAACCAATTGGGTCTCTCATAAATTCGTTCCAATTCTCAAGGTTATGAAACACTTTTGCACCTGAAAAACCAAAGACAGCAGCAAAAATTACCAAGTCACCTACTCTATCTTGCGGCCAAATACGTATCGTACGCTGTTCAGGCTTAGCTAGTTTTTCTTTGTTTTTCTCACGCCATTTTAGCCATGCAAATAAACCACCTAGCACAATACCTGTAGGCAAATAACCTTGTGATGATAAAATAAACGATTGTGGATCATTAAAAGCATCGGTAATAATAAATGCACCAATAATTTTGAAACCAAACACAAAACCCAGTAAAAAATTAATAATTAATTCGGCTATTGATGCAGGTGCACCAACCATAATTTTCTCCTCGGTATAGCCAAGTAATCCTTGTTGTTGCTTGCGTTTAAGCTCTTGTGTAACCACATAAGCGGCCGTTAAAAATGCAATGGCAACAAAAAATCCAAAAGAATTGACCAACTTTAAACCGCGCCATTCTACACCAAAAAAATCTTTGAATACGTAATATAAATTGGGATACATAATGTTTGTATAATATTGATTATAGGCAATGCGACTGCAATGTTAGTTAATTTACACAATAGCCTCAATAAAAAAGCCTCGCATGAATATACGAGGCCATTTACTAACTAACCCATCTAAAAAACGCTCTTAATTACAATATTTTTCGAATTCTGCTATTAAATGATGTGCAATCATTTGTGCAGATCTACCTTCAATTTGGTGACGCTCTACCATACTTACCAACGCACCGTCTTTAAACAACGCAATAGCTGGTGAAGATGGTGGGTAAGGCAATAAATGTTGTCTTACTTGATTAACGGCTGCAACATCAAAACCTGCAAATACAGTTGCTAAATTATCAGGTTTTTTAGCTGCATTGTGTACCGCCATCAACACACCTGGTCTGCAACTACCTGCAGCACAACCACAAACAGAGTTTACAACTACTAAAGTTGTACCTGATTGCTTTAAAGTATCGTTTACTAATTCTGGTGTATTCAAATCTGCAAATCCGCCGTCAGTTAACTCGGCTTTCATTGGTAAAACTATTTCTGCTGGATACATAATAAATCTTCTTTTAATTGATAATGCAAAAATAAGAGAAAAATGAGCACTGCATGAAAGTTCTAAACGTCAATTTGCCTTTTTTCGACTATCGAAAGCGCCATATTGACACTTTTAAAAATCAAAAGAAGCCATAGTGGCATAATTAAAGGACTTTTTCAGCCAATGGAACACTATTTGAATTATTAACCATCAGAAAACAATTATTTCAAAAAACAAAAAAATACAATTATGACACTCGTAAAAAGAAATCCAGCAAACTTTAATTTCTTAGTTGATGAACTTTTTAATGGCTTTCCTGCACATTGGGGTAAAGACCAAGTACACAACCATTTTGCACCAGCGGTAAATATTCACGAAACCACTGATGGCTACCATGTAGAATTAAATGTACCAGGTAGAAACAAAGAAGATTTTAAAGTGAGCATTGACAACAATTTACTCACCATTGCTTTTGAACAAAAAGAAGCAGTAGAAAACAAAGACTACAAAACTCTACGCAGAGAATTTAGCTTTAAAAGCTTCAAGCGCAGCTTTACACTAGATGAAAAAGTAAATGCAGATGCTATACAAGCCAAATACGAAAACGGTATTTTGAAACTGTACTTACCAAAAAAAGAAGAAGTGAAAGTTGCACCTAAAGAAATTGCAATTTTATAATTAGTTAACATACAGGCAGTTAGTTTTGGTTAAAGCCACTTTTTTCTACGAGTGGCTTTTTTTATGCAAAATGAAGAACGCATCTTACAATAAAAAAACCTCGCAGTTATTAGTTGCGAGGCTTTTTAAATATCGATGAGTGATTTTATTTACCACTATCTTTTATTGCTTGTGTACCTACTTCTGGTATACCAACTTTAGCTGGTTGCGTGTATTGTTTTTCCATTTGGTCTAATGCTTGCAAATAGCTTTCAGCCATGCGCCTTTCTTCAGCCATATTCTCAGCATTACGGCCATCAAGGCTGTTGTAGTATTTAATTTGCTGTTGCAAATCTTTCTTTACAGACTCAGACACTTTCTTAATTAATGCTTTATCTTCTGCCATGTAACAAGCATTTAAGAACATCAAGCTGTATCTATTATGCGTATTACCACGGCTTACCATGCCATAAGCAAAGTTTTCTTCAAGCATACCTTTGTCTACTTTATTTAGCACTTTTTTAGCTTCATCTTTTCTATTTTTTGCTGCTAAATAACTTGCCAATTCACCGTAAGCAGTACGAATAGAATTCAAATGACGACGGTTTTCTTCATCGTAATACACACCTTTTAAGTCTGCATTACCAAAGGCAAATTTGTTCATCATTTTATCCATTGCCCAATCAGCATTGATTTCGTCATTTTCTACAGGTACTAAACGGTAGCTTAAGCCATCTTTACGTAAATATTTACCAAAGCCAAGCTCACCGTAAGGTGATGTAAAGTAAATAGGGCGTTTCCATTTGTTAGCTGCAATAATGTTTAAAACCGCAAGGTCATTTTTCATTAAAGCACCTTTTGGAATTTCAAATTGTAATTCACTTACAACGCTGTCTTTTGCGTTAACAGTTTTATTAGCAAGTACCACGGCTTTATCTACAGGTACAGATACTTTTCTTACAGGGAAAGTTGGTTCTGCATTACCATCACCTTGATCTTCTGCACCTACTTTACCACCAACATAATTTTTCATCATGTCGTACAAGTCGTAGAATTTGGTTTCTGGTATTGCAGGGTTTGGTTTGTAGCGGATGTAATTCATTTTAGAGCCTTCAATTTGGTCAGCACTCCAAATCACATCTATAGAATCACTTTCATTTACTTTGTAACGTAATTGGTTGATGTACCAATCGATGCCTAACAAACTGTTGTTGATAACACGTACATCTTTTCTAATACCTTCTACTTCTTGTGCATACCACAATGGATAAGTATCGTTATCACCGAAAGACATTAAAATAGCATTTGGTGCACAACTTTCTAAATAGTCTTTTGCTAAATCTCTAGCCAATACTTTCTTACTTCTATCATGGTCATCCCACTCTTGCTGTGCCATAATTGCTGGCACGGCTAGTAAACATACTACTGTAGCAATTGATGCAGCAGTAGTTTGAGAAACTGCTTTTGCAATCCAATCTCTTACTTTCAATACGCCAATACCAATCCAAACAGCAAACGCATAGAAGCTACCTACATAAGCATAGTCACGTTCACGTGGCTGATAACCTGCTTGGTTTAGGTAAATAACAATGGCAAAACCTGTGAAGAAAAACAATAAGAAATTAACGAAAGCGTCGTCACCTTTTTGCTTAAACTGGTAGAATAAACCAATTAAGCCTAAGATGAATGGCAATAAGAATAATTTGTTATGTGCTTTATTGTTTTTGATACTGTCAGGTAATGAACTTTGGTCACCATATATTAAGTTATCAATTAAACCAATTCCTGTAATCCAGTTACCATCACGTACATTACCATTAAATAAGCCTTGTACATCATCTTGTTTGCCAGAGAAATTCCACATAAAGTAGCGGAAATACATCCAGTAGAATTGATAGCCAACGAAGAATTTGATATTATCACCTTGGTTAGGGGCACGTTCGTAAGAGCCGTCTTTATTTTTATTGATATCTAAGAAATAACCATAGTAATCAGCGTGATTTTGGTCGTTACTTGCGTCCCAAACACGAGGGAAAACCATTTTATCTTCTGGCTGATACACATAACCAAAGTCTCTACCAATTTCAATGTACTTGTCTTTACCTTTTTGGTATTTCATCGCACCTTGCTTGTAATTAGCAGGTTGTGCAGTAAACTTTTGACCATAAACTAAAGGAAAATCACCGTATTGTTCACGACCTAAATAACCCACCAAACTCATTGGATTATCTACATTGTACATATCTACTGAAGGATCGGCACTACTACGAATCATGGTAGTTAAATAAGTACTGTACCCTATTAACATAAACGTAAAACACCACAATGCTAAACGCAAATAAGCCCACCCTTTTTTAGTTGCAAAACGCAAGCCTACCCAAATTAAAACTGCTAATAAAATAAAGAATGTGGTAAAGCCACTGAAAAATGGCAAGCCAAAACTATTTACCAATGCTCTATCGAAAGCACCAGCCAAACCAATGCTACTTTGAATAACTGCAACTTGTACGATGCCAGTAATCACACAACCAATGATGAAAAAAATATACACACCACCGTATAATGCTTTTTTAGCTTTATTCAATCCTTCAACAAAATATAAAAAGCCAAAAGCAGCAATTGTGCCTAAAATTACTAAGCCAGCATAAGTTGCATCTGATGTTATACCACGCTCTTCGCTTACTTCTTTTTGCGCTAGGTATAAACCGCCAATAAAACCAACAACCGCACCCGCAGCTAGCAGTATTACAAACCATTTACGAATAGCTGCATAGTTAAAGCTTGCTTGTTTTTTGTAGTAATACACCATTACAATGGCAGGAATAGTCAACAAGTTTAACAAGTGTACACCTATCGATAAGCCCATTAAAAAGAAAATCAACACAATCCATCTATCAGCACCAGGCTTATCGGCTTCGTGTTCCCATTTTAATATTGCCCAAAATACAATGGCCGTAAAGAAAGAACTCATAGCATATACCTCACCTTCTACAGCACTGTACCAAAAACTATCGCTAAATGTATAGGCCAAAGCACCTACTACACCAGCACCCATAACGCTCCAAATTTGGTAGCCAGTCATGTTTTCAGTAACATCTAACTTCACTATTCTACGAGCAAAGTGTGTGATTGTCCAAAACAAAAACAAGATGGTAAAACCACTAGCCAAAGCACTCATGATATTTACCGCTTTTGCTGCTGTGTTAGGATCGTCACCAAATAACACAATAAAAATTCTACCTAATAGTACAAATAATGGCGCCCCAGGTGGGTGAGGAATTTGCACTTTAAAACAGCTACTTACAAATTCACCACAATCCCAAAAACTGCCACCAGCTTCGGATGTTAAAATGTAAACAGTACAAGCTAATAAACATACAGCCCAACCAACGAGGTTGTTAATCTTGGTAAAGTTCATTCGTTATTTTTTTAAAGACGTTCGCAAACATAGTTGATTGGGTGGAAAAACTGAAATGCAGTTTGCACTAAGTGATAGGTAGTTGTAGAAAAATGAAATATTAAGTATTTTATAACAACTCGTATTGGTGAATTGATGATTGTAACTTTAAAACAAGCTACTCATCTTGTTGAGTTGATGGTTTTAACTTTAGAATAGGCTACTCATCTTGATGAGTTGATGTATTTAACTTTAGAATAGGCGTTACATCTTGTTGTATTGATTGTTTTAACAAAGTTTAGAGAACTGTCTCTTTTAAACTTAACCTTTCACTTCTCACCATTCACCATTCACCACCCACCTTTCACTATTTACAATCACAAGCCCATTCGGTACCAATATCAATACAAGTTACAACGGTTACTTCATCTGCGCAGGGCGCAAATATTACGCGTAAATGTTGGTTGTCTTTACTATACCCTTCTACTGCATATTTCTTTCTACAATCCTCACCTTGTAGTTCACTTTTTTTATAATTGATTGTGCCATTTTCTAAAATATCTTGTATTTCAGAGGCATCAATGTGGCGGCAAGCCATTCTACATTGGGCATGTTTACTATAATTAATTTGCGATGGGTGTCTATTTAAACCACGAGGTTGTTTTACATCTGGCGCAACAACAGTTGTTTGCTTTTTTGAGGGATTGTTTGCTGTGGCAGATTGCTTACATTTTTTAATAGCCAACACTACTATTGCCAATACTATCAACAATAAATAAGGTACAAGTTTTTTCATGCTTGATTGATAGAAGGTTTAGAATTTATTTCTATAATCATATAATCATTGATGGCAAATGACCATTGACTATTGACTATTTGTATTTTACCCCAAGCGATAAACACAGCCAACCAATAATAAAAAACAATCCACCAATAGGTGTAATAGCACCAACCCATTCATAACCAATTATACCTTGCGCTGAAAAGTAGGTAAGCAAATACAAAGAACCACTAAAAAAGCCTATACCTAGCATAAATAAAATACCTGCTGCTGAAATTAGTTTGTTGTTAAATTCTTTGTAGATAAGGGCTGTAAGCGCTAAGGCAAATACATGATACACTTGGTAACGTACACCTGTTTCAAAGGTATTAAGCGATTGCTCGGTTAATATTTGCTTCAATTTGTGTGCAGCAAATGCACCCAACATTACCGATAAAGCACCTAAAAAAGCCGCTGTTTTTATATAGCCTTTATGCATGAATAGTTCGTTTAAAAGCGTTAATGTTTAATCAGTTTAATAAAGTCTTCAACAGTTGCTTGCGAGCCAATAATTGTATGGTGCGCCTTTTGGTAAAATTGTAATCTACTTGTTAATCTTTCTGCTAATGAGGCGTACAATTCGTCATCAGAAGTATTACTCACCAATGGCCTGTGGGCTTTTTCTTTTTGCAAGCGCTGCACCAATACATCAATTGGCTCATTAATAAAAACAGTAACCCCATGCGCACTCATCCAATCTATATTATCAAAAAAACAAGGTGCCCCACCACCACTAGCTACAATTAAATCTTTGTCACTTGCAGTTTGATGCAATACTTTTTGCTCTAGCAATCTAAAAGCAGCTTCACCTTCTGTGGTAAATATTTCTGAAATAGTTTTGCCAGCAGTTTGTTCTATCACGGTATCTAAATCAATCCATTTGCACTTAGTAGCAGCAGCTAATTGTTTTGCCCAATAGCTTTTACCGCTGCCCATCATGCCTATTAAATAAAGGTTGCCCCTAGCCCCAAAAGGGGGATTGGAAAAAGCTTTATTTTTAATATTATCATCCATTTTACAATTCTATTTTAAAAGCTAATTGCTCTCCTTTAGGGGCTGGGGGCTTCTACTTAAACGCATTGATACCAGTTATATCCATACCAGTAATTAATAAGTGTACATCATGCGTGCCTTCATATGTTAAAACACTTTCCATATTCATCATATGTCGCATGATACTGTATTCGCCTGTTATACCCATACCACCCAAAATCTGCCTCGCTTCACGTGCAATATTAGCGGCTAATTCGCAACTATTTCGCTTGGCCATACTAATTTGTGCAGGTGTGGCTTTGTCATTATTCATTAAAACGCCTAAGCGCCAAACCAGCAATTGCGCCTTAGTAATTTCTGTAATCATTTCAGCTAGCTTTTTCTGCTGCAACTGAAAACCAGCTATAGGTTTGCCAAATTGAAGTCGTTCTTTACTGTATCTTAATGCGGTATCATAACAATCCATTGCTACGCCAATAACGCCCCAAGCAATACCAAATCTAGCTTTTGACAAGCAACTTAATGGCCCTTTTAGTCCTTTTATATTGGGCAAAATATTTGCCTTGGGTACACGCACATCGTTAAAAACCAATTCACCTGTAGCACTTGCTCTCAAGCTCCATTTGCCATGCGTTGTAGGCGTTGTAAAGCCTGCCATACCACGTTCTACAATAATACCTCTTACCTCACCTTGGACGTCTTTAGCCCACACCACTGCTACTTGTGCGAAGGGTGCATTACTGATCCACATTTTAGCACCGTTTAAAATAATGTCGTCACCATCTTCTACAAAATGCGTCAACATACCTGCTGGATCGCTACCATGATTGGGTTCTGTCAGCCCAAAACAGCCTAACCATTCACCACTAGCTAGTTTTGGTAAATATTTTTGTCGTTGCTCTTCACTACCATAAGCATAAATGGGAAACATTACCAAGCTACCTTGTACGCTTGCAGTGCTACGAACACCGCTATCGCCACGCTCAAGTTCTTGCATCATTAACCCATAGCTAATATAATCTAAACCGCCACCACCATAGGTTTCAGGTATGGTAGGGCCAAAACAACCTAAAGAACCCAACTGTGGTACTATTTGCTGTGGAAATTCTGCACGTTGTGCATAGTCTTCTATAATTGGCGAGATATCTTTTTTTACATAATTGCGTACAGATTCTCTAATCAATTTCTGCTCGTCAGTTAATAATTCATCCAATAAATAATAATCGGGTGATTGAAATAAGTCAGTTTTGGTAGCCATTGGTGTTTATTAAGCGTTTGCAATAAAGAAAAGCCAATCTTTAATACCAAATTAACCGTTAATCAAAAAGAATGTTTTACTAGAAACAAAAAAGGCCTCTAATTGAGGCCTTTGAATTTTTTGGTTTATGCTGCAAGCTTTTCTTTTTTTCTCTTTATTTGATTGGTGATAGAATCTAAAGCATTTTCAAATGATTCTTCAAATGATTTTGAAGAAGATTTTACAAACAAATCATGACCAGGAATGTGTACTCTTATTTCAGCAACCTTATCCTTAATCGTGTGAACAACGTTATCGAGTTTTAAAAACACATCAACTTTTACAATCTTGTCGTGGAAAGTTGATAATTTTTGAACCTTCTTAGATACAAAATCTACTAGTTTGTCATCTGCATCAAAGTGTACTGTTTGAATGTTTACGTTCATGACGTTTCACGTTTTAAAAATGAAAAAATAATTGTGAAAGAACTTCAAGTAGAGCATTAATTCATAGGCAATAGTTGGGCATTTTTTCTAGTACTAATGTAAAACTTATTAATTGAAAAAATAACAAAAAGATAATTTTTTTTCAAAAATTTATGCTTTAGGATGCGCATTCTTGTACACATCTTTCAGCTTATCAATGGTGTTATGCGTGTACACTTGTGTTGCAGCCAAACTACTGTGACCAAGCAACTCTTTTACAGCATTTAAATCTGCACCATTATTCATTAAATGCGTAGCAAAACTGTGCCTTAGCACGTGTGGACTTTTCTTTTTTATGGTAGTAACAAGCCCAAGATTATCTTTTACAAATTGATATACGATCCTTGCCTGCAAAGGCTTTCCCTTACTGTTGGTAAATAAATTATCTACATTTGGCAACCTTATTGGCTTGCTATTTTCATAATCCAATAATTCACTCATTAACGCTTTGGCAATAGGAATAATGCGCTCTTTATTGCCCTTACCTAATACCTTTATTTGACTAAGCGATTCATCTAAAAAACTCGATTTCAAGCCAATTAATTCGCTTAAACGCATACCTGTTGCATAAAATAATTGCAATACCAGACGCTTGGTTTTTCCATCCCAATCATCGGTAAATTCAACGTGGCTAAACAAGGTATCTAAATGATTTTCTTGTACAAATTCAGGTAATCGTTTACTTACTTTAAGTGCAGAAATAGTGGTCATTGGTGTGGCTTGCAGTGCCCCAATTTTCATTTGATATTTAAAGAAAGACTTTAAAGATGAGGCTTTTCTGTTGATAGATTTAGCTTCTAACTTATCTCCTTTTAATTCGGCTAGCCAGCTACGTACCATAGCAGCAGTAATTTTTTCTAATGCTGGCGCATCGAATTGACTAGTTAAAAAAGCAAAAAATTGTGCTAAATCGTTTTGGTAAGAGGTAATGGTATGGGTAGAATATCGCTTCTCAAAGCTAATATAATCTAAAAAAGACTGTAAGGATGACTGATATATTTGAGTAGTAGACATAAAAAAGTAGCCTAAAGCTATACACTAAAGGCTACTTGAGTATGTTTGGGTATAAAAGGAAATTATCCTTCTATTTTTCCACTTGCTAACTGTTGCTTGTAGATTGCCTTTAAAACTTGGCCACGACGAACAACACTTGGTTTAGTGAACGTTTGACGTTCTCTTAACTGTAACAAGGTTTTACTTTTTTCAAATTTCTTTTTGTACTTCTTTAAAGCCTTGTCAATGTTTTCGCAATCTTTTGAATCGATAATAAGCATGATTAATATACCTCCTTTAGTGAAAAATTGGATTGCAAAAATAGATGAATCAATCAAACTGCCAAATTGTTTTTTATAAATGTTGATAGTTAATGCGTTTGCACCAATACTATTCACAAAAATTGCTGCTACAGAAGCGCCAAACACCAAACTTTCAAACTAATATTGCACCCATGTTTACAGGAATAGTTGAATGCATAGGCAAAGTTGAAGCAGTAACCACAAATGGTACTAATTATACATTTTGGATTAGTTCGCCCCTATCTATTCAATTTAAAATTGACCAAAGCGTAAGCCACAATGGTGTGTGCTTAACCGTTGAAGAAGTAGTAGAAAATCGACATCGAGTAACGGCAATTGAAGAAACCATTAAGAAAACGAATTTGCAGTTTTGGTCTGTTGGCACTACAATCAACATAGAACAATGCATGCAAATGAATGGTAGACTTGATGGTCACATTGTACAAGGCCATGTAGATACTACTGCTACTTGCATTGAGGCGCTTACACTTGAAGGCAGTTGGGAATACCGATTTGAATTTGACCCTCAATTTGCACATTTAGTAATAGAAAAAGGTTCTATATCTGTAAATGGTACAAGTTTAACTTGCTTTGGCGTTACCAAAAACAGTTTCAAAGTTGCCATCATTCCATATACTTATCATCACACAAGCATTAACCAAGTTTCAGTTGGTAGTATTGTAAATATTGAGTTTGATATTATTGGTAAATACGTAAGCCGAATGGCTGAATTGAAAAACTAATTTTGAGTTTATGAATTAGCAATAAAATTCGTGTAATTAGTGCAATTGCTTTAAAATTCGTGTTTACAACTTTCTCACTTCACCACTACCTGCTACTTTTTGAGTAACGGTTGCATTACCTGAATATAATACAGAACCACTACCTGCAACATGCGCATCTAATTTTACATCAGCAAATATTTTTGCATCACCACTACCTGCAATGTGAACTTCTGCATTTTCAGTTTTTAACTCCTCGCCTTTAAAGTTACCGCTGCCAGCTATTTTGATAGTGGCGTCTTTTGTTTCACCAGCAATTTTTATATCGCCACTACCAGCAATGCTTGCTTCTATTGTTGGTGTATTTACTTGAATATCAGCATCACCGCTACCTGCAAGGCTCACTTTCAATTTATCACTGCCAGTAAATTTACCTTTTGTAGTAATGTTACCACTACCAGCAAGCGATACAGCCTCTAAGTGTGGGGTTGAAATATAAACTGTTAATTTATTTTCAGTTGAATAATTAATATTATCTTCCATTTTTATCACCAAAAAACCGTCTTTCTTTTCTGTAATAATGTGCTTTATCAAATTATCGTCGCCTTCAACTTTAAATGAAGTTTCTGTACCAGGTATAATTTCTACATCAAAGCTGCCCACTGCTTTAATTTTCTCAGCACCACTAATGGTTCTTGTTTCAGTTTTTACTACACCACTACCTTTAATAGTTTCGAAATTGCAACTAACTAATACAGATATCACAAGCATTACAAAGAAAAATTGTTTCATTTTTTGTTGATTTGAAGTTTGAAGATAAGAAACAAGTTTCAAGTTTCAAGTTTCAAGTTTCAAGTTTCAAGTTTCAAGTTTCAAGTTTCAAGTTTCAAGTTTCAAGTAAACTCAAATGAGAGACTGATGGCTTAAATTGCGTAAAAAAACAAATTGACTATTGACTATTAACCATTTTACTTTCTTCTTCTTCCTTTATAGCGTTTCATTTACCTTCGCGGCATGACCGAAAAAATACTTATTCTCGATTTTGGAAGCCAGTTTACCCAGTTAATTGCTCGTTGTGTAAGAGAAGCCAATGTTTACTGCGAAATCATCCCTTACAATAAAAATTACGTAATTGAAGATAATTTAAAAGGAATTATTCTAAGTGGTTCACCTTGTAGTGTAAACGATGTTGACTTTCCTTCAGTTGACATTGCTGCTTTAAACAGCAAAGTACCAGTTTTAGGTGTTTGCTATGGTGCACAATTAACGGCTAAAACCTATGGTGGTCGTGTAGATAAAAGCAATAAAAGAGAATACGGTCGTGCCATTTTACAAACAAGAAATGGTGAAGATATTTTACTAAAAAATATTAGTCCTAACTCGCAAGTGTGGATGAGCCATAGCGATAGCATTGTGACCTTGCCAGAAGGTTTTGAGGTATTGGCAACTACAGAAAGCATACCTGTAGCGGCTTTCAAAAAAACAACCACCGATAGCTTTCCATTATACGGCTTACAATTTCACCCAGAAGTATACCACTCTACCGAAGGTAAAGTGCTAATTAAAAACTTTTTAGTGAGCATTTGTGGTTGTACCCAAAATTGGACGCCTGCATCTTTCATCAACGAAACAGTTGAAAAACTAAAAGCCCAAATTGGTGATGGCAAGGTAATTATGGCCTTAAGTGGTGGTGTTGATAGCACTGTTGCTGCTACTTTAGTAAGCCGTGCCGTTGGCAAAAATTTATATGGCATTTTTGTAGATAATGGGGTGCTGCGCAAAGATGAGTTTCAACAGGTACTTGATATTTACAAACAGCTTGATTTAAACGTAAAAGGAATTGATGCTAAGCAATTATTTTACGATGGTCTAAAAGATAAAACAGACCCAGAAGAAAAACGTAAAGTAATAGGTAAGTTATTTATTGATGTATTTCATGACGAGGCCTTAAAAGTTGAAGGTGCTAGCTTTTTAGGTCAGGGAACTATTTACCCTGATGTTATTGAAAGTTTAAGTGTTCATGGCCCTTCTGCTACCATCAAATCGCACCACAATGTGGGTGGTTTGCCAGAAAAAATGAACCTAAGTTTAGTAGAACCTTTGCGTTTATTGTTTAAAGATGAAGTAAGAAAAGTAGGTTTAGAATTAGGTATTCCTTACGATTTATTGTACCGCCATCCTTTTCCTGGCCCAGGCTTAGCCATCCGTATTTTGGGTGAAGTAACAGCTGAGAAAGTGAAGCTTTTACAAGATGCTGATGCTTTGTACACCAAGGGTTTAAAAGATTCTGGCTTGTATGATAAAGTTTGGCAAGCTGGCACTATTTTGTTACCTGTAAAAAGTGTAGGTGTTATGGGTGATGAAAGAACCTATGAGTTTACAGTAGCTTTACGTGCTGTTACAAGTGTTGATGGCATGACGGCAGATTGGGCGCATTTGCCTTACGAGTTTTTAGCCAATATTTCTAACGAGATTATTAATAATGTTCGTGGCATCAACCGTGTGGTGTACGATATTAGTAGTAAGCCGCCTGCAACAATTGAGTGGGAATAAAATAAGATTTGGGATTACTGATTTGGGATTTGAGATGTTATAAACTCAAAATAATGGAACAATATTTGTAAAATTTGCTTGATTAAAAACAACCCATGAAACTACATTTCTGTTGTGTCTTTACCCTTTTCATCTCTCTTTTCACTTTTTATGTACAAGCACAGCAGCAGCCTGTAAAAGTTGCCGTTTTTGCACCTATTTATACCGATAGCGCTTTTGATGGCGATAATTATAAACTTGGCAATAACAATTTACCCAAAGCTATTTTACCTGGCCTTGAGTTTTACAATGGCGTTATGCTCGCTGTTGATAGCTTAAAAGCCGAAGGCAAATCGGTTGAAGTATTGTTTTACGATAGCAAAGGCAGCGAAAGTATTTACACCATTATTCGCAAGCCAGAGTTTCAAAATATCGCCATGATTATTGCTTGCTTCAATAACCGTAACGATGTGAAACCCTTGGCTGACATAGCTTTGCACAGAAACATTCCTATCATTTCTGCTACTTTTCCTAATGATGGTGGCGTTACCGATAATCCCTTTTTTGTACTCATCAATACTGCTTTAAAAACGCACATCGAAGAAATTCACAAGTATGTTCAGCGCAACTATAGCACAAACAATATTGTATACGTAAAAAGAAAGGGGGCTTTAGAAGATATGTTGTTTTCTATTTTTTCAGCGAGCAATAAAAAAACAGCGTCGCTGCCACTCAAGTTTAAAACCATAGAACTCAACGATAATTTTACTAGCATCGATTTAAACGACCAACTAGATAGCATACGACAAAACTTGGTTATTTGTGGCAGCCTCAACGAAGCTTTTGGTGTAAATGTGGTAAAATCAATCAGCAGCGATAAAAATTATGCGGCCACAGTTGTCGGCATGCCCACTTGGGATGGCTTGAAAGAACTAGATAAATCAGATTGCAACAGCGTTACATTGGTCTACACAACGTCGTACAATTTTCCAAGAAACTTGCCTACCATCACCAACATTTCGCAAGCTTATAAAAACAAGTTATTTGCACGTCCAAGCGATATGGTTTTAAAAGGCTACGAAAGCATGTATCACTTTACCAGCTTGCTTTTGGCGCATCCTACCGATGTTATCAATCACTTGTCAGATAAGGCGTTTAAAATCTCAAATGACTTTATTATTGAGCCACAAAAAAGCACAACAGATCCTTCCAAAATCAATTACCTCGAAAATAAAAAAATCTACTTTATCAAAAAGCTAGATGGTATGTATAAGTAAGCTTTGTTGACCAGCTTTTGTCTACTATGTAACATCGTTGTAGCCTGTGGTGAGTTTACGAAGCATCTCACTTGTACGTTCGGTACTTTATTCAGCATTTTCACCCACACAACCGAACCAAGCTTTAAGCAAATTGTTGCTAACTCTAAAAGCAAAATATGCCCAAAGGCAATCCCAATAAATCTTACCTTCCTACCAAGCTTTGCATTGTTTGCAACCGACCATTTACATGGCGTAAGAAATGGGCTAAAAATTGGGACGAAGTAAAATATTGCAGCGATAAATGTAAACGCTCCCAACCCCCAAAGGGGGCAAAAAATAAAGTCCTTTAAAATGGAAAACGCTAGTAAAAATATTGACAGTTCTACAACACCCCCTTTGGGGGCTTGGGGGCAGCTTCTCACCTACACAGACAAAGGTTTGTATTGCCAGCAAGGCGGTTTCTATATCGATCCTTGGGCGGCTGTAGATAGAGCCATAATTACCCACGCACACAGCGACCATGCACGTTGGGGCAGCAAACATTATTTGTGTCACCATCTTACCAAACCTTTGCTACAACTACGTTTGGGCAATAATAATTATCAAAGTATCGGTTGGGGCGAACCAGTTTATATCAATGGTGTAAAAATCTCTTTGCATCCTGCAGGCCACATTATTGGTTCATCACAAATACGCATTGAATACAACGGTGAGGTTTGGGTAGTTAGTGGTGATTATAAAACTGAAAACGATGGCTTAAGTGGTGCATTTGAAGCCGTAAAATGCCACACATTTATTACAGAAAGTACATTTGGCTTACCCATTTACAAATGGCAGCCACAAGCAATTATTTACCAACAAATTCAACATTGGATTTTAGAGAACCAAGCCAATAATACAAGTTCTGTATTAATTGCTTATAGCCTTGGCAAAGCACAACGTGTTATTGAAGCAGTATCTGCTGTTACCGATAATATTTACGTCCATGGTGCTATTTGGAACACCCACGAAACCTTATTAAATACAGGCATTCATTTACCTACAGTAAAAAGAGTAACTACTGAAACAACAAAAGCTGAACTAAAAAATACAGTTATCATTGCTCCACCAAGTGCAGATGGTACACCTTGGATGAAAAAGTTTCAGCCCTATAAAGTAGGTGTGTGCAGCGGTTGGATGCAAGTACGAGGTAATGCCAGAAGACGCAATGTAGATGCAGGTTTTAGCCTAAGCGACCATGCTGATTGGCCAGATTTATTGCAAGCCATAAAAGCCACACAAGCAGAACGAGTTTTGGTAACACACGGTTTTCAAGCAGCACTTAGCCGATATTTAACAGAAACAGGTATTGAAGCTTACGAAATAAATATGCCGCTGATGGCAAGGACCGCTGAAGAGGAATAATGCTATGAGAGTTGCCAGTACCATTAGATATCTAATATAAAATTAATTTGCTAATTGGTAATTACAAATTGCAGCAATTAGGTTAATTCTTGGTGCAAAACGTTTTCTTCTATTTCCGCATTTTTGGGCCAATATTCTAAATATCTTCATAGTTAGGATAATATTTTCTATTACGCTTTTATTAAAGATAACTGCTGATTCTCTTTTTCTGTGCGTTTTTAAGCGGTATTTACTTTTACCTTTGATAGGTATTTTGCTATTAGGATGCTTGCGTCTGTTTTTGTAATAATAGACCAACAATGCATTTCACTAATGCCGTAGCTCTTACTGATGTTTAAAAAAGTACGATACTCTCGATATTACATAAGTAACATCAAAAGTTGGTCTTCTATTAACAATTTAGATGGCCTACCACATTTGGAATCCTTATAATACAATTGCTTGTAGTTGATACCAGGCAATGTTATCGCTACAGGTCTTCGGTTTTACATCAGTGAGGCGCTTGAACATCGCAGCAGAACAATTTGTTACACCTTTATATCGCATACCTATATGAACGAACAAAAATGTAAAATATTGAACGATAGTTTTTTTTAGAGGTCTAGTATTCAAAAGAGTGGCAAACTTGTAATTACCAAAATTACCTATTTTCCCAATTTGAAGTAGGACTAAGATTAAATGTTTTATGAAATTCACATATGCAGGAAAGGGATTTGATAAAAAGGTTGGTTGCTGCTTTTCTGATACACATAAAATTGGTCAGGCAATTGCCTTTAAGCATCAAGAGAGTACTGATATTTTTCTTTTTGAAAATGAGAAAATAGAGATATAACTTGTTGCAATGGCTATTTTATTTGTTTTTGGTATTTTTTAATGATTAAAGGTTTAAAACAAAAGTAAACACGCCTACACTTCAGCGCAATCTGCGTTATCTGCGAGCCAAAATTTCTCCACCCATTTTTATTTGGCAAAAAGAAAGCAGTGTTGTAAATTAGAACTAGAAAAAGTGCTGATTCAACAGCAATATTGTTTCACTACAAATGGTCTTGTTATGAAAACTTTATCACAAACCTGGTTTGCCGATGGCTATATTGATTTTGAGTTAAAAAAGTACACACTACTCGCCTATTTGCAAGAAATAGGTAAACATTTTAACGCCAATAAATTGTATCCCCAATTGGCAGATTTAATTTTTCATTATAACAATCTTATTGCGTTTAGAGAAAATAAAAAGTATTTGCAAGAGCAGTTTCCTAAGCGCTTAACAGGCATTCAAATACAGCAATTACAGATATTATACGAGAATATGATTGCTGATGATGAACTAATGGAAGAACTAGAAAGCATTATACACTATGCTGCTGGCACTATGCAGCATGCTATAAAAAGTGGCACCGAAATTTATGAATTTGTAGAGCAAAATTTAAGCATAGCTCCTGTTGGCATTATGCCTTTAGACCACCAAGAAGGCTATTTCTTTTTGTGCGAAGGCAAGGCAAAAAATACATGGGTATATCAATATAGAATGAGCATTTTTGAAAAGCACGATGATAAATACCGCACCATGAAAACCGAATTTGTAGATGTGTGGCAGCGCAATTTTGTAAACACTTACCAAAGCATTAAAACAGAATTGATAAAACAACGTAAAGCACTACCAAATCCTGCTGTATATGCGGTAGAAACCAATTTAACCTTCCCCATGGAAGAAACCTTATTACCAATAGCTAAGCGCAGTTTGGTAAGGTATATTAGTACAATTGGTTAGTGGTTTTGGGTTGAAATTTGGGGGTTTGCGTTAGTTTAAAAGTTTATGAGTTTAGAAGTAGTTTAAAAAGTTTGTAGTTTAAGTTTCGATTTACTGTTGAAGTATTAAAATAGAGAACTCAGTACGCTTTACTATAAACTTTTAAACTTTAAACTTTTTAACTGCTTTGCATTAAACTACAAACTCGCCTTCCTCCCCCAGCCCCATTGTAAAAATTGTGGTAAAGCTTCGGCCCAGGTAGGTACATCGTGTTTACCATTTTCAAGTAGTAAATAGTCAATGTGCGCATCGGTATAACCTTTGGCTTTTAGCTCTACAATAAGGTCTAAAGCATCGTCAATGCTATCAATTACACCATTATTATTTCTATCGGCTGTTTCGTCAAGCGCACCACATTGTACAAAAAACGTTAGCCAAGGGTAAAACATGCCTTTGCGTATTTGCAAGTGCATTAGTCTGTCATTTTCATCGTTATAGCCAGCATCGTAAGCCTTACGGCGCCACCACAAACTGCCACTAAACACACCTACTTTGTTAAACTCTGTGGCATTATTCCACACAATATCTAAAGCACTTAAACCACCCAAACTGAAACCTGCAAAAGCTTTGTCTTTAAAGTTGGGCACGTTAAAAGTTTTGCGAATAAAGGGCAGCAATTCATCAAAAATAAACTTGCTATACAAGCCAGCTTTGCTGCCAAGCCCTTGATAGTCGGCACTATACGCAGTACCATATTCGTTACGCCTATCATCACCACAATAAATACCTATGCACAGTAAAGGTTCTATCGTTTGGTTATCAATTAATTCTGATAAAATATTTTGAAAAGGCATTTTGGGTAAATCTTGCCCATCATTAATTAGTAGCAAGCTCATTTGCTCGGGCAACAAAATATTAGTGGGCAAATACGCATCTATGCGTACGTCTCTTTCAAGGTATTGTGAGTAAATATGGTGTTGTTCTATTACTATAGTTGGTAAATGCTCGCTGTGCTGTGTCATAGCTTTCAAAAATAAGGATTGTGGATTTTAAAATAATTCATCAATTTAGAGGCAACAACTAAGTTTTGTTTGCAAATGTTTATTTATATTGAACCCAAATAGTATAAACGCAATTCCTAAAAGATAAAAAACGCATCACATGAAGAAAATAGGCATTTTACATGGTAAAGAAAGAAGCTTTCCTGAAGCATTGGTAGAGCGGATTAACAGTAAAGGGATTGAAGGCATTACAGCCGAATCGGTTAAAATAGATAAGGTAATACAAGGCGAGTCATCTGGCTATGCTGTAATTATAGACAGGATAAGCCAAGACGTTCCCTTCTATCGTGCCTTTTTAAAGAATGCTGCATTGTGCGGTACGGCTGTTATCAACAACCCTTTTTGGTGGAGCGCTGATGAAAAGTTTTTTAATAATTGCTTATCTACCAAAATAGGTGTGCCAGTACCTAAAACGGCCATATTACCATCGTACAAATTACCAGATGATACTAGTGGCGAATCATTTAGCAACTTAGCATACCCACTAGATTGGAAAGGCATATTTGAGTATGTGGGCTTTCCTGCCTATATGAAACCATTTGCAGGTGGTGGTTGGAAAAACGTGTACAAGCTAGAAAGTATAGAAGAGTTTTACGAAAAACATGCAGAAACAGGGCAATTGGTAATGCTACTGCAAGAAGAAATTGTATTTACAGAATATTATCGCTGCTATTGCATAGGTGGTAAACATGTTCGCATAATGCCTTACGAGCCAAGAAATCCACACCATTTACGCTATGTGGCTGATTTTGCACCAAGTGCAGAACGCTTACAACAAATGGAAGAAATTGTACTCAAAATAAACCACTTTTTAGGTTATGATTTTAATACCGTAGAGCTTGCCATTCGTGATGGTGTGCCTTATGCCATTGACTTCTGCAATCCTGCACCAGATGCTGAACGCACAAGTGTAGGCGAAGAAAACTTTGCTTGGGTGGTAGAAACTTCGGCTAACTACGCCATAGAAAAAGCATTGGCACAAGTAGAAGGTAAAGACAACCTTACTTGGGGTGAATACATTAAAAGAAGCAGTGCTAAAATACCGTTGATTTAATTCAATTTGATAATATGATGATGTGATAATTCGATAATTATTAACCCGATAGCACATCACAAATCGTCACATCAGCATATTATCACATCATCACATTGATACTATGAACTATAAACATTTTACCCTAGGTGTTGAAGAAGAATACATGGTGCTAGACCCTGTTACAAAGGAACTAAAAAGCCATGAACAACGCATCGTTATTGAAGGGCAAAAAATACTACGTGACAAGGTAAAGGCTGAAATGCACCAAGCAGTGGTAGAAGTAGGTACAGATATCTGTGCCGATGCACACGAAGCATTTAAAGATGTAGCTGGCTTGCGTGGCAATATTGCACAAATAGCAGGTGACATGGGCTTGTGGGTGGGCGCAAGTGGTACGCATCCTTTTAGCCATTGGGGCAGCCAATTAATTACCGACCATCATCGCTACCACCAAATTGTAGATGAACTGCAAGATGCGGCAAGAAGCAATCTCATTTTTGGCTTACATGTACACGTAGGTATGGCAGATAGAAAAATGGCTATTCACATAGCCAATAGCGCTAGGTATTTTTTACCACATGTGTATGCATTAAGCACCAATTCACCTTTTTGGGAAGGTCGTTTAACAGGCTATAAATCTTACAGAACCAAAGTATTTGATAAGTTTCCACGCACAGGTATACCAGAATATTTTGAAAGTATTGAGGCTTACGAAAGCTATGTGAACTTGTTAATTAAAACCAACTGTATAGATAATGCCAAGAAAATTTGGTGGGATTTGCGGGTGCATCCTTTCTTCAATACCGTAGAGTTTCGCATTTGCGATATACCAATGACCATTAACGAAACCATTGCTATTGCTGCATTGTTTCAAGCTATTTGTGCCAAATTGTATAAGCTAAGAAGTCAAAATATGAACTTTATGATTTACCAAAGAGCCTTAATAAACGAAAACAAATGGCGAGCTAGCCGTTATGGGCTTGATGGCAGTTTAATAGATTTTGGGCAAGAAACAGAAATACCTACAAGAGCCTTGATACTAGAATTGCTAGACTTTATAGATGATGTGGTAGACGAATTAGGTAGTCGTCATTTTATCAACTTTATACACACCATGCTAGAACGTGGTACAGGCGCTGATAGGCAATTGAAAATTTACGAAGAAACAGGTAGCATGACAAGTGTGGTAGACTATATTAATAGTCAGTTTTTAACAGCAGACTAGTATTGTCATCCTGACGAAGGAAGGATCTGCAAAGAACAAACTGTCATCCTGAGTAATGAAGGATTTAAAGCCCTGCAAATTGCAGGGCTTTTTTATGCCATTTTCCTATACTGTTTTACTTTAGATTTGCGGCAGACAAAACATATTATTTAACGCATATAGCGTTGCTTAAGTTTCTTCTACAGTAAAACGACCAATTTTAAAAGAGAGAAGGAAACGGCACAAGCGATGCACTCGAGAGGGTGCATCCTTTGCTGTATTCTATTCTCTCGGGTGCTTGGTCGTACCTACTGTAGATAGAAAGGCGAAGGGTGTACCCTCTCTAATTTCTATAAAGCAGACAATTTAAGCAGCCACCTCTACTGCTTATGAACCTGATAGATATTCTTCAAAACTCTGCTTACAGTTTATCGCTTTTTACTAAACAAGAAATAGACTTTATTGAGGCAAACATCAAAGAGAAAGAAACTAAAAAAGGTATTGAACCTTATTTCTACTGTCAGGTACGCCTCAAAGAAATAAAACTAACACCAGAGGAAGTAGTAAGGCAATTGTACCTGTACAAACTCATTAACCATTACCAGTACCCTACTGGCAGAATAAAGCTTGAGTTTCCTGTAAACTTTGGACGAGAAACCAAACGAGCCGACATAGTAATTATGGATAAGCTTGACCCAAATGTTGCTTACATTTTGGTAGAAGTAAAAAAGCCTAAAGCCAAAGATGGTAGAGACCAACTAAAAAGCTATTGCCACGGTACAGGTGCTACTATGGGTGTATGGACCAATGGTGAAAGCATTACCTACCACCACCGCAAAAACCCCAATTATTTTGAAGACATACCAGAAATACCAAAAGCCACCGAGAAGTTAGAAGACATACTGCAACGCCCTTTTAAAATGGCAGATTTAGTACGTGAAGACAAGCTAAAAGAAAGTGGTAAAAGCTTGAAAGACTTGGTACAAGAAATGGAAAACGAGGTATTGGCAAATGCAGGTGTAGATGTATTTGAAGAAGTGTTTAAACTCATTTTTGCTAAGCTATACGATGAATATTTAGGAGCAAATGATGAAAGCCGAAACCTTGAATTTAGAAATACAGGCTTAAGCGATGCAGAACTAAAAGAAAAGATTCAACTACTATTTGACCGTGCCAACAAGAAATGGAATGGTGTATTTGAAACCAATGCTAAACTGAATTTAACCCCTTCTCACCTATCTATTTGCGTAAGTTCTTTAGAAACCGTAAAGCTTTTTAATAGCAACTTAGATGTAGTTGATGAAGCTTTTGAATACTTAATAGGTAAAAGTAGTAAGGGCGAAAAAGGACAATACTTTACACCACGCTATGTAATAGATATGTGTGTAAAAATGATGAACCCCACCGAGGACGATTATGTGATAGATACAGCAGCAGGTAGTTCGGGCTTTCCTGTACACGCAGTAATGCATGTATGGAAACAAATGTTTAAAAAGAAGGGCAAAAAAATAAGTCACTTATTCACCGCACAAGACAAGCCACAGTACTGTAAAGACTATGTAGTAGAAAAAGTATTTGCCATAGACTTTGACGAAAAAGCAGTACGTGTAGGCAGAACCCTAAACCTAATAGCAGGTGATGGACAAACCAATGTACTACACCTTAACACGCTAGACTTTAGCCGATGGAAAAACACCGTAGAAGAAGATAGTTGGGAGCATTATTTAGATGGCTTTAAACGCCTAAAAAAACTAAGACAAAGCACCAAAAACGGCAACGATTTTATGTACTTCAACTTTGATGTACTAATGGCTAACCCACCATTTGCAGGTGATATAAAAGAGAGCCAAATACTAAGCCGTTACGAGCTAGCTATGAAAAATGGCAAAGCCTCGCCAGCAGTAGGTAGAGATATTTTGTTTATAGAACGCAACCTTAACTTTTTAAAACCTGGTGGCAGGATGGCTATTGTATTGCCACAAGGCAGGTTTAATAACAGCAGCGACAAATACATAAGAGATTTTATAGCCGAGCATTGCCGTATACTAGCAGTAGTAGGCTTACATGGCAATACGTTTAAGCCACATACAGGCACTAAAACAAGTGTATTGTTTTGCCAAAAATGGGATGATGAACTTTGCCCTAAAACCGATGATTACAATATATTTTTTGCTACCCAACAATTAGAAGGTAAGAATAACAGTGGCGATAAATTGTTTTGGAAAAAGCAACAAAACCCTGTCATGCTGAGGAACGAAGCATCTGATGCAATAGGTAGATCCTTCGTTCCTCAGGATGACAATAGCCGTCAGGATGATAATGCGGTGATTGGGCAAACCACCACCATAGAAAAAGATGCTATTACCGACCAACACGGTCACCCGATAGTATACCACGATTTATTTGCAACCATTAACGAGTACGACGATAACACCACCGAGCAACTAACACCTGATGGCATTGCAGAAGCCTTTATAGAATTTGCCAAGAAAGAGCAGTTAAGTTTTTTCGCCTAAGCCCTTTTAACGAAGCCAAATACAAGGCATTGTTAGAAGGGCTGGAAGTGAGTGTGTTGAAGTTGAGTGAAGTAAATAAACTCAATGATAGATTTAGATTTGATGCCGAATTCTTTAAAAAGGAATATTTAAATATTGAAATTAAATTAGAAAGAAACAATTTTAAAAGGCTTACAGAGATTGATAGTAAAATAATTCATCCATCAGAAATCAAAAGAGAATATGTAGAAAATGATGGTGTATGGTTTTTTAGAACTCAAAATATAAGACCGTTAAAAATTGAAGAGTCAAATAATGTATTCATTTCCAAAGACGATGCTAAGCATCTATCCAAAAATTTAATCAAAAAGGGTGATGTGGTGATTACTCGAACAGGTGCAAACTTTGGGCAAACTGCATTGTATAATATTAATAAGGTAGCTATTGGCTCGTCTCATACATTCATACTAAGAAATACGTATTTTAAGCAAGCATATCTAGCAGTATTTCTAAATACAAAGTTTGGCCGGAAGCTTATTGACAAAGGGATGTACGGTGGTTTACAGCCAGAAATAGCACCTTATTATTTAAACAATATTCCAATTCCTGATTTTCAAATTACTTTTCAAAAAGAAGTCGAGAATCTGCTGAGAATGACTGAAGTTGCAACAGAAGAATCGGAAACGCAATACTATCAAGCCGAACAATTATTACTTAAAGAATTAGGCATTACTGAAACACTATGGCAAACGAAAGGCCTTGCCATCAATAACAAATCCTTTAAAGAAAGCTTTTCAGATAGTGGCAGATTAGATGCAGAATATTATCAACCTAAGTATGATATCATTCAAAATCATTTAAAACAATTTGAGCAGATAAAATTAAAAGACCTTGTTAGTACACCTATTACTAGCGGTTCAACACCAAAAGCAGGTGACAGCCAATATTATACTGATGCATCAGATGGTATTCCGTTTATTAGAGCAGTGGATATTGGCAACAATAGAGTTTCCTTAGATGATTTAAACTACATTAGACGCAATGTTCATGAAGGAATATTGAAGAAAACACAACTAAAACACAATGATGTATTATTTTCTATTGCTGGCACGGTTGGTCGCTGTGGTATTTTTGACCATGATGTAGAAGCTAATATTAATCAAGCTTGTGCAATTCTTCGTTTTAATGAGGATGTCATTAATCGCCTTTACTTAATCATCTTCTTTAATTCAGAAGTGGGGCAGCAAATCATTGAAAAATATGCAAGGCAAGGCGTACAAACGAATCTTAACATGGATGAAATTGGCAACCTGCAAATACCTGTACTAGACATGCATACTCAACAACAAATCGCCTCACTCATTCAACAAAGTTTTCAATTACGTAAGCAATCAAAGCATCTACTAGAAATAGCCAAGCAAGCTGTAGAAATGGCAATAGAAACAGATGAAACTACTGCAATGGCATTTATAAACGCTAATACAGATTAAACACCCCATCAGCAAGCTGCCACCCCTCTGTGGAGGGGAATTTGAACGCCGCACCAAAAATTTCCATCTTTTAAAGCGGTGGTCGTAGACTGGGTTGTTTTACCTATGTACCAAAGGCTAGATATGTTTCGCTAGCTTTTTAAGCCTAATTACAATAAAGTTATAGTAATAACAGCCAAAGTTGCCATAACTCGGCGGCAAGCAGTTGTAACTTTGTGGCGAGCAACTATAATTTTGTAGCGAGCAACAATAACTTTAAATCGAGTAATTGAAACTTTGTTACGAGCTACAATCACTTTTAAGCAAACTATTATAACTATTAATAGCGCCATTACAAATTTGCATCGAGCAAATACTTTTACAGTACGAGCATTATATTTTTTGTACTAATAGGTAGATATTTTTGATATACTTTTTTTAATCATTCAACTATTAAACTACACTATTTACCAGCCTATAATAATTATATAAATTTTAACGTCTTTTTAATATTGTTCCTCGTTATTTGTTTTTAGAAATTTATTATTTTTAAATACTAAAACTACAAAACATGAGTACACCAAATCAATTAACCAGAGATTTTAGTATTTCTGATGATGCGATGCTGCAAGATGGTCGCATAACACATGCCCAATTTGTATTAAACGAAGCTGATTTTATTGGTTTAGACGATGATTTTAAACCACCATATGCAGCTAACTGGCTTACTGCCATAGAAGCTGCAAGTAAAGCCCCTAAAGATGAACAAATTGTAGATGTACAAACAGGGCTTACAGCTACTGTAGATGCTTGCTTAGATGCTTGCCGCAGCCACTTTCAAGGCGCTAAATATTATTTAGAAAAAGCCTTTGCTAGTAAAGTGTGGGTACTAAACGAGTTTGGCTACGATAACTACGATGAAGTGCGACAAGTACCCGAAAAGATGATTACGTTTATGGATGTGTTTAGCACCACTGCTAACAAATACAAAGCAGAGTTGATAGCCGCCAAATACACCCAAGCTAAAATAGATGAAATAGCCACCAAAAGGCTAGCGCTGATAGATGCTAAAAAAGCGCAAGAACTAGGTAAAAATAGTCGCTTGAGCGCTACACAAAACCGTGTATTGCTACTTAATACGGCTTGGAGCTTTAGAACCAAAGTAGCCAAAGCTGCCAAAGTAATATTTGCCGATAACTATGCGAAGTATAAAATATACTTACTACCTGCTAGCGAAGAAGCTACAACTACCTACAGTATAGAAGGTACAGTAAAAGATAAAGCTACCGGCAAGGCCATAGCAGATGTACAAGTAAGCAATGGTACAGATACTGCCACTACCGATAGTAATGGTAAATATGGCTTTGCTAAACTAGCTAATGCAACTTATAACCTTACGTTTACATTGGGTGGCTACAAAACGGCCAATGTAGACGCTACATTTAATGGCACAACCCTATTAGTAGATATTGCTTTAGAGAAAGCATAGTTGCCCCTAGCCTTAAAAAAGGGAAACACATTTTTGGGCTTAATTAGAAATAAAAAAGTACGCCATACATTAATGTGTGGCGTACT
Source organism: Parasediminibacterium sp. HNIBRBA5674 (assembly GCF_056745525.1). NCBI lineage: Bacteria > Pseudomonadati > Bacteroidota > Chitinophagia > Chitinophagales > Chitinophagaceae > Parasediminibacterium > Parasediminibacterium sp. HNIBRBA5674. Next base: position 103,413 of record NZ_JBQWIE010000004.1, read on the forward strand.
TTTTTATATACGCTTCGCAAATAGGTTTTATCTTGTCGGCTAATTTTAATGTAGCTAACTATGAGTCCTTTAGTATTGTTTGCATTTGTAATTGCCTATTTTGCTGTATTACTTGGTGTGGCTTGGTACACGGGTAAAAACAGCAACAACGAAAGCTTTTTTATTGGCAATAAAAACAGCAATTGGATGTTGGTAGCTTTTGGTATGATAGGCACGAGCCTTAGTGGTGTTACGTTTGTAAGTGTACCTGGTGAAGTTGCTGTAAAATCATTTGCCTATTTTCAAATAACCATTGGCTATGTAATTGGTTACGCCATTATTGCGTTTGTTTTATTGCCGCTTTATTATCGCCTTAATTTAACGTCCATCTATAACTTTTTACATACAAGACTAGGCTTTAAATCGTACAAAACGGGAGCTTCATTTTTCATTTTATCACGTACATTAGGTGCTACTGCAAGATTATATTTAGTAGTAAAAATTTTGCAAGATGCGATATTAGAGAGCTTTGGTGTACCATTTTGGTTAACCACACTTATCATTTTAATTATGATTTTGCTGTACACATTTGAAGGCGGTGTAAAAACCATTGTGTACACAGATACTTTGCAAACCACTTGTATGCTTGCAGGCTTGGTGATTTGTGTGATATATATTTTAAACAATTTGCACCTTGGCTTTGCCGAAAGCTTAACCGTAATGAGCGAAAAAGGCTACACAAAAATCTTTTTTACAGACCCAAATAGTAAACTCTTTTTTGTAAAACAAATACTTGCAGGCGCATTTATTACCATCACTATGACTGGTATGGACCAAGAAATGATGCAGAAAAATATTTCGGTAAAAAGACTTGGTGATAGTCAAAAAAATGTGTTGACGCTTGGTTTTATATTAATGGCAGTATTACTACTATTCTTGTTTTTAGGTGGTTTATTGTATTTGTATGCAGAAAATCAGCAAGTAACCGCAACTGGTGATAAATTATTTCCAGAAATAGCTTTAAAACACATGCCACCGTTTGTGTCTATCATTTTTATTATCGCTTTAATTTCAGCCTTATTTCCTAGTGCAGATGGCGCTATTACCGCTTTAACGTCTTCTTTTTGTATAGATATTTTAGCCATCAAACGCAGAACAGATTGGGATGACGCAAAACAGAAAAAAGTGAGGCAAACAGTGCACTTAAGCATTGCCTTTATCTTTTTATTGTTTGTGATGGTATTCAAATGGATTAACGAGCCTAGCATGATTGGCGTTATTTTAAAAGTTGCCGCTTATACGTATGGGCCATTATTAGGCTTATTTACATTTGGCATTATTACCAAGAGAGCGGTTAATGATAATTTGGTGCCATTCATTTGCGTAGCAGCACCCATTATTTGCTATATTATTGACAAATACCAAAAGGAACTATTTGGAGGCTTTGAAATAGGCTTAGAGCTATTAATTATCAATGGCGGATTGACGTTTTTGGGGTTATTGGCGGTTTCACACAAAGCAAATACTCTAAACACATAGAAACATAGGAAACTAAGGAAAGCATAGAGATTACGTTTTTAATAACAACTATGTGTTCTCGGATTTATACTAATGTATCTATGTGTTAAAATATTACTCCCACAATGAATCAAATACTTATCCCAGAAATAGTAGAACAATATGCTGATGCAATGACGTCGGATGAAACCGGTTTATTGGAGCAAGTAAATGCAGATACGGTGGCTAAGCACCAACTACACCACATGCTGAGCGGTAAAGTGCAAGGCAAATTTTTAACATTTATCAGCCAATTGATGCAGCCAAAATATGTACTTGACATTGGTACATTTACTGGTTACAGTGCCCTGTGCCTAGCTATGGGCTTACAAAATGATGGCGAATTGCACACCATAGAACTGCGTGAAGAAGATGCTGCTACCGCTAAAACAAATTTTAACCAATTTAACGAGCATAAAAAAATACATTTGCACCTTGGTAAAGCGCTAGATATTATTCCAACATTACCCTACAAATGGGATTTGGTATTTATTGATGCTGATAAAACAGGTTATATAGATTACTACGAAATGGTATTGCCGCTATTAAACGATAATGGTTTGATAATAGCTGACAATGTACTATTTCATGGTCAAGTACTAGAAGAACCTTTAAAAAGCAAAAGTGCCAAAGCCATTGCTGCATTTAACGCACATATTGCAGCAGATAAACGTGTAGAACAAGTAATGCTAACAGTAAGAGACGGCTTGCTATTGATAAAAAAAGTACCCCAATGATGAAACAATTCTTAACGATTTTTCTTGCTACGATTGCGCTTGCAGCCACCGCGCAAAAAGAAAAAGCCTACAACTATATTACACAATATAAAGACATTGCCATTGCAGAAATGCAACGTAGCGGTGTACCTGCGTCTATCACGTTGGCACAAGGCATTTTAGAATCTTCTTACGGCGAAAGCGATTTGTGCAAAAACTCAAACAACCATTTTGGTATAAAATGCAAAACAGAATGGACGGGCGAAAAAGTGTATCATGATGACGATACCAAACAAGAATGTTTTAGAAGTTATCCATCGGCGGCTGAATCTTACAAAGACCATTCTAATTTTTTAAGAACAAGAACTTGGTACGATTTCTTGTTTAAACTAGACCCAACAGATTATGCAGCTTGGGCAAAAGGTTTAAAAAAAGCTGGCTACGCTACCGAAAGAGATTATCCGCAAAAATTAATTAAAGTTATTAATGATTATAACCTCAATCAATACACTTTAATTGCTTTAAATAAATTATCAAATAGCAATCAAACCCTTGCTAGTACTGCAAAAGAAGAGATTTATGAAGATACCACCACAGCACCTGAATTGGTAATTAAAATCTCATCCAAGCAACTGAAAGAAAACCAACAAAAACGTGCCGAAGGCTTAGAGGAAGATTCTGTAATTATCATTAACCCTAATGCAACAGTAGCTAAAGCCATTGCTGAAAAAAAGAAAGTCACCTATCCTGAAGGTATATTTACTATTAACCACAGCAAAGTAATTTACGCAAAAGAAGGCACTTCTCTCCTATCATTGGCCAAGCAATACGATATTTCGTTAGCTAAATTGATTGAGTTTAACGACATGGAAGAAGAAGAAATTCTAGCTACTGACAAACTGATTTTTATTGAAAGAAAATTAACCAAAGGTGCTACAGATTTTCACGTAGTAAAACCGAATGAAACTCTGTATGACATTTGCCAAACCGAAGGTGTACGATTAGATAAATTAGCCGAGTACAATAGCCTAAAGAAAAATATGCAACCTGCCGTTGGCGAAAAAATATATTTACGAAATAATGCGCCTGTTGCACCAAAAACAATGGCGCAGAGCAATGTACAAAGTAGTTCATTATCAACTAATTAATACCAAAAACCTACATTACTAAACGCATTTTTTATGAGTCATTCCATCACGCTTTACGATAAAACATTTGTACCATTTATTAGCGCAGCAGAAATTCAAGAAAAAATAAAAGTGCTTGCAGCAGACTTAACAAGAGATTATGCTGGCAAAAAACCTTTGTTTATTTCTGTATTAAATGGCTCGTTTATTTTTAGTGCTGATTTGTTTAAAGAAATTGAATTTGAAGCAGAAATTTGCTTTATTAAACTGGCTTCTTACAAAGGCACACAATCTACAGGCCATGTGGTTACTGCAATTGGTTTAGATATAAACCTTACAGATAGACACGTGATTGTGCTTGAAGACATCATTGACACGGGCAAAACCTTACACCAATTTTTACCACAATTGGTTAATCAACAACCTGCATCATTGAAAATTGCAGTATTGCTACACAAACCAGAAGCGCAGCAATACCCTGTAAACATTGATTATTGTTGCTTTACCATACCCAACAAGTTTGTACTTGGCTATGGCTTAGATTACGATGGCTTGGGCAGAAATATTCGAGAAATTTATCAGCTTAGTGAGTAATTTATTCCTAAGGTTTTCTTAATTTCACAAGTACAAAACTCTTAAAAACGCTTACTGTAAGATTTTTGCTTATTTCTGCTTTTCCGTTACTAAAAAGTGTACTGTAAATGAAGCAATTACTACTAATACTGCTATTTGCTGTTGCTATGCATAGCAACGGTTTAGGTCAATATTATGTAAGAGGCCAAGTAAAAGATGAAAAAGGCAGACCATTAACTGGTGTACTCATTAAATTATATTCTAAAGGAAATCTACAATTTTTTAGTGGTGATAATGGCTTATTTGGCATTCCATCCAATAGACAAATTGATAGCATTACGCTTAGTTTTGATGGCTTTGAAACCCTTCACGAAGCCATAGAAACGCAGAAATACCAAAATTTGATGCTTAAAATGCTAGCTGCCACTGCTAGCCTGATGAAAAACAAACTAGCGTCAATTACGAAAAACCTTTCTCCTAATCAGCAAATAACCTTTTTAAGTACCATTGGCGAAAGCTATACTAGCTTTATAGAAAACAGCTTCATTGCGGCCAAAAATTATCCCGAAACAGGCTTTGCATTAAATATTGATAGAGCTTCTTATAGCAATATCAGACGGTTTTTAAACAACGAATTAACTGTACCAAATAACGCCGTACGCATTGAAGAAATGCTCAACTACTTCAATTTATCGCTTGATAAAAAACCTAATAGTACACAACAATTTACCTGTAATACCGCAGTGACTACTTGCCCTTGGCAGCCAAACAATCACTTGGTTTTCATCAACTTAAACGCACCCAAACTTAATTTAAATAGTGTACCACCAAGCAATTTGGTGTTTTTAATAGATGTTTCAGGTAGTATGGATAAGCCCAATCGTCTACCACTGCTACAAGCGGGTTTTAAATTATTGGCTAAAAATTTACGTCCACTTGATAAGCTATCCATTGTTACCTATGGTGGTAATGTATCGGTGCCATTACCACCCACAGATGGCAGTGAAATAGACAAGATAAACGAAGTGATAGACTCATTAACCGCTAGTGGCGATAGCCCAGGCGAAGGTGCCATAAGAACTGCTTATGCCATAGCAAAATCTACTTTTATTCCTAATGGCAATAACCGCATTATACTAGCTACCGATGGCGATTTTAACGTAGGGCAAACAAGCGATAAAGACCTAGAAGACATGATTACCATTCAGCGTCAAAGTGGTATTTATTTAACCTGCCTTGGTGTAGGCATGGGTAATTATAAAGACAGTAAATTAGAAACGCTAGCCAAAAAAGGGAACGGCAATTTTGCTTACTTGGATAATGCCGCTGAAGCAGAAAAAGTGTTGGTTACTGAATTTACTAAAACTATTTACACAGTTGCGAATGATGCCTACGTAAATGTTGCCTTTAACGAAGCAAAAATTAAACGCTATCGCTTAATAGGTTTTGATAATAAAAAAGAAGCTATTGCAGATGCTAGTAGTAAGGTTGAAGGTGGTGAGGTAGGTAGTGGGCATAATTTAATAGCCATTTTTGAAGTAGAACCTAGAGATACCATTGCAAGCACACCTATTGCTACTGTAGAATTGCAATACAAACTTTCTGCAACTGCCAAAAGCGAAGCCCAAACTTTTGCAATAACATTTTTTAAACAAGATTTGGCAACTGCGCCACCAACACTTCGTTTTGCTACGTCTGTTGCTATGTTTGGGGCACTTTTGAAAAACTCTAATTTCTCTAAAAACTACACGTTTACAGATGTACTTGCGCTTGCCAATACTGCTGCCGATAAAAGCAATTTTTCACAACAAGAATTTATTAGTCTTGTACAAAAAGCAGAACGCATTTATCTGCCAATGAAAAAGAAAAAGAAGGCGAACTAGTTGCATGATTCATGGTTTGAAACAACTAGGTACGAATCTTTATTTACCCTTATACTTCCTTACAAAAGAAAATCACCATTTCTTCCTTGCCCGGTGTTTATTTCAAAGTAACATCTGCGTAGTTCTGCGGTATCTGTAAGTCACATTTACGCTAAATAATTAGCCATTTCTACTTGGTATTGCTTGGCTATTTCGGCGGCTTCTGTGGCAAAGTCTTCTTTTGCGCTAGCATAAATAATAGCACGGCTTGCATTCACCAATAAACCACAGTCTTTATTTAGCCCAAATTTACTCACTTCTGCTAAGCTACCACCTTGTGCACCTACACCAGGTATTAATAAGAAATTATCTGGTACAATGTCTCTAATAGCAGTTAAATCACTTGCTTGCGTAGCGCCTACTACAAACATCAAATTATCTTTTGTACCCCACTGTGCAATGGTAGTAAGCACTTTTTTATACAAGTATTCTTCTGTGTTGCCTTGCAAAATAGTAGGTACAAGGCTTGCATCCTTATAGTTATTACTTACTATCAGCTTTTGAAAATCATTCGCACCTTTATTAGATGTTAAGCCCAAAACAATCGTAAACTTATCATCGTACTCAAGAAAAGGTCTAACACTATCTTCACCCATATAAGGCGCTACAGTAACAGCATCAAAAGGCAATACTTCAAAAAAGGTTTTGGCGTATTGGCTAGAGGTATTGCCAATATCGCCTCGCTTAGCATCTGCAATTTTAAAATGTGTATTAGGTATATAATGTAGGGTTTCTTCCATAGCGGCCCAGCCTTTTAAACCCATCGCTTCATAAAAAGCCGTATTTATTTTATAACTTACACAGTAGTCTTTGGTTGCGTCAATAATCGCTTTATTAAACTCAAACACAGCATTGGGCTGTTGCTGTAAGTGCTTTGGTAGCTTGGTAATATCGGTATCTAAACCTACACATAAATACGATTGTTTATCTGCTATTGCTTGTACTAAGGCTTGCCTATTCATGCAACAAAAATAGGTGTAGTACCTACAAGCAACAAAAAAGCCTTACCAACAAATGTGGCAAGGCTTTATTAGGGGGTATTCTTGTATTATTATTTACCAGCAAATAAATGTACAGTTACTTGTACATCATTTGATACCATACCTACACCGTAGTTAATACCAAATGTTGTTCTATCTAAACTGAAAGTTGCTTCTGCAAATAATTTAGTAGCATCGATACCACGAACGTTAGCTACAAATTTAACTGGTGCAGTAACACCTTTTAAAGTTAAGCTACCATCAATTTCAGCTTTATCAGCGCTAGTGTATTTTACACTTGAAATAGTGTAAGTTGCTTCTGTACCTTTACTAAAATCGAAGAAATCTGGTGCTTTTAAGTGGCCTTCAAGTTTAGCACCTGCATCGTCAGTTACTTTTAAAGAAGCTAGGTCAATTACAAAGCTACCGCCTGTTATTTTACCTGCATCAACTGTAACAGAACCGCTTTTTAATAAGAAGAAGCCTGGGTGGTAACCTGATTTTTTAGAACCAATAAACTCAACTTTACTTGTAGTTGTGTTTACTGCAAATGTGTCAGCAACTTTAGTAGTAAATGAGTAGATACCTACTGTGCTAGCTACTAGAGCAAGGGCTAAGAAAACTTTTTTCATAAAAGGTTTTGTTTAATTTTTTGTTTTACAATTCTGTTGCAAAATAAACTAACTAATGTTACAACAATGACTTTCTGAATTATTTTTTCAATTTCGATAATTTCAAAAAGTAATTGTTAAACACTAATCAGCGAATTTCAAATCAGTTTTACAATTTACATACCAAAATTGTTCTCTACAAAAAATCTTTATTCATCCATCTAACTATAACTGAAACGTTGTAGATAATCCTTCGCTACAATTAGTACCTACCATTACTTCAAATTCGCCCGGTTCTACTGTAAAAGTGCCATAATTATTGTAAAAACCAAGTTCCTTATTCGTTAATGTAAACGTAATGGTTCTTGATTCACCTGCTTTCAACATCATTTTTTCAAAACCTTTTAATTCTTTAACTGGTCTTACCACGCTAGCAACTTTGTCATGAATATATAGTTGTGCTACTTCTTCACCAGCCACTTTACTTGTGTTGGTAATGGTTACACTCACTTTAATATTGGCTTTATCTGCATCATTAACGGTAAGATTACTGTAGGCAAATTTTGAATAGCTTAATCCATAACCAAAAGGATACAATGGTTTATAGCTTTCATCCATATAATGCGACCAAAACACCAAATCTTTTGGTCCAGGACGACCAGTACTGTAATGACTATAATACAAAGGTACTTGCCCTACACTTCTAGGAAAAGTCATAGGCAATTTACCCGAAGGGTTATAATCACCAAACAACACTTGCGCTACCGCATTACCTGTTTGCGAACCAAGCTGCCAAGCTTCAATAATGGCAGGTATATGTTCATCTGCCCAAGTAATGGCTAATGGACGACCGTTCATCAATACCAAAACGATGTTCTTGTTTACTTTATAAACAGCTTCTAATAATTGCTGTTGCACACCTGGTAAATCCAACTTACTTCTGCTTCTACCCTCACCACTTTGAAATCCATGCTCACCTAAAACCATCACTACAACTGATGATTTTTTGGCTAATTCTATTGCTTCAGCAAAGCCAGATTTATCAGTTTCATTAATTTTCAATTCTTCAATAAACGAAGCTTTACCAGTTATTACATCAGCACCTTTCGCATATTTAAAGTTGCTGGTGTATTGCTTCAATCCTTCTACCACTGATACGGCAGTATTATCATCGCTACCAATGCGCCAGCTACCAAGTGGGCTATTTTTATCATTTGCCAAAGCACCAATGACTGCGATATTTTTTTGAGCCTTATTTAATGGTAAAAGGTTATTGCTATTTTTCAATAAAACGATAGACTTTTTAGCCATATCAAGTGCTGCGGTTTGATGTTCTTTGTTGTAAATAAGCGTTTTTTCTCGCTCAGCACTACAATATTTGTAAGGGTCATCAAATAAACCAAGCTCAAATTTAACACGTAAAATACGCTTTACAGCATCATCAATTACGGCCATGCTCACCTTACCTTCTTCTACTAATTTTTGTAAATGCGCCACGTAAGCATAAGATTCCATATCCATATCGCTACCAGCATTAGCCGCTAGTTCTGCTACTTGTTTTAAATCTTTTGCGAAGCCATGGTCTATCATTTCGCCACCAGAACCCCAATCGCTTACTACAAAGCCATTGAATTTCCATTTATCTTTTAAAATATCTCTTTGCAAAAATTTATTAGCCGTTGCAGGTATACCATTTACCACATTAAACGAGTTCATAAAAGTGCGCACACCAGCATCTACCGTAGCTTGAAATGGCGGGAAAATGACATTGTATAAAGTAGAAGTACCTACATCTACGGTATTGTAATCTCTACCGCCTTCGGCAAATGCGTAGCCTGCAAAGTGCTTAGCACAAGCTGCAATGGTATTATTAGCAGCTAAATCATCACCTTGAAAACCTTTTACACGAGCAGCACCAATTTTAGAACCTAAATACACGTCTTCACCTGCGCCTTCCATTACACGGCCCCAACGTGGGTCACGTGCAATATCTACCATTGGTGCAAATGTCCAATTGATACCAACTGCAGAGGCCTCAGTAGCAGCAACTCTTGCAGATTTTTCGATGGCTTTTAAATCCCAACTTGCTGCTTCGGCTAAAGGTATTGGTGACAATGTTTTGTGGCCATGAATCACATCGAAACCAAAAATTAAAGGAATACCAAGGCGAGATTCTTTTACCACAATCTCTTGCAATTTGCGTACATCCACACTGCCTTGAACATTTAACACAGAACCTACAAGCCCCATTTTTAAATGCTCGTATTTCATTTTGGCGTTACCTTCTTTAGGCACAGGACCAGTAATTTGCCAAAAGCCATTGTATTGGTTCATTTGACCAACTTTTTCAGTTAAAGTCATCAATTTCAATACAGAATCTACCCTTTTATCAATATTAGTAACAGATGAGTAAGACTGCGCTTGCGCCATATTTGCCAAAGCAAATACACTAAGCAAACAAGCTATAAAACGTTGTTTTTGTATCATACAGCAAAATTTAAAGTAGAAAAACAAAGAAGCAATAACCGTAGACAATTTGCCTACGGTTATTGCTATTTATAAAAGAACACTAAAACAATAAGAACTATTGATACACTCTTACATAATCAATTTCCATAGTGGCACTACTAAATGCAGGATCTACAGAACCTGCAAAATTGCCGCCCATTGCCACGTTCAAAATCATAAAGAAGTTTTGATTGAATGGTAGTGACGTTGAATTGTTAAGCGTGTGAATCAATTGACCATCTACAAATAATTTTACAGTTGATGCAGACCATTCAGCCGAGTAAATATGAAACGCTGTTGTAGCATCGGCAATAGTTAATGTATTACCATCTGCATTACCACCAGAGCGACCAGGATAATGAAACGTACCGAAGATTTTATTCAGTTCGCTACCACGATGTTCCATAATATCAATTTCGCCGCAGCTAGGCCAGCCTGCTGAAGTAATATTGCTACCAAGCATCCAAATGGCAGGCCATGTACCTACACCAGCAGGTAATTTAGCACGTACTTCTACTTTACCATACTTAAACGAGAACTTGTTTTGAGACAATAATCTAGCAGAAGTATACGCACTACCACTAAAGCTTTCCTTTGTAGCGGTAATTTTAAGTGTACCATTAGATACAGATGCATTAGTTGAGCGATTGGTATAATACTGTAACTCATTATTGCCCCAACCACCGCTACCAGTACCTATATCGTAGCCCCATTTAGAAGCATCAGGTGCGCCAGCAGTTTCAAATTCATCTGAAAATATAAGCGACATAGTTACAACTACTGTTACAGTAACAGACTGTGAAATAACTTTTCCGCCACTACTCTTAGCTATCACATTTACGGTGTAAGTACCAGATGAAGGATATTTATAAGTAACAGCGCCAGAAGGTACCGTAGCAAAAATGCCATTACCATAATCATAATCGTAAGTAACTGCGTTGGTAGCTGTAGCAGTAAAGGCAACATTGCCACTATTATCAGGATTAACCACTGCTTTTACACTTAGGTTTGATGGTGGATCGTTATTTACTGAAGTACCACCAGTATCACCTTTGCTACAAGCACAAGCAGATATCAATACTACCAACATCCACAACAACCTAGGAATCCTTTGAATCATCTTCATATCTCTAAATTTAGATTGCTTTAATTTTCACATACCAAGCATTACCATCTGCACCCGCACAACGCAAGTACATTTGCGAAGCAGTTCTACTAAGTATTTGATACTTGTGCGCACCTACATACAAGCCCATGTGACCTTTAGAACCAAACACAATGTATTCTGTGGTGCTTGTACCATCATACGAAAATGTTTCGCTGTAAGTAGCAGCAGTATTGCCTGTTAAAGTAAAGTCACCAGAACCTGTAAGGGTTGCATCAAAGTCTTTTAAATACTCTTTCTTGCCAAATAAACTGTTGTTGGTTTTATGGGTAAATGTGCTAGTACTTTTAGTGAAAGTAAACTCATCATCGTACATACCTAAACCAGCTTTTTCGTTTGGCGCAGCATTGTACCAATCTGAAGTAAATGTGTTGATAGGCCCGACACCAATATTACCAGCAGCAACTGAATCAACTTTCCAAGTTTTACTACCATCGTTAGTAAGCATTGTTACTAAATCTGTGTTAGGAGTAAATTTTCTAAAGATTGTAAAAGCAGCAGAAGTAGTAGTGCTAGAAATACCACCTTTACCAGTAGTAGTTACAGTTACGTTTAAGGTTTTTAAACCAATGTGTGAGTAGCCATAGCTAAATTGATTTTTAGTACTTAAGCTATCTGTACCACCATCACCAAAGCTTACCTTATAGTTGATAGCGTTAGTAGATGTAATGGTAATAATTACTTTACCAGAACTATCACCGTAAGGTGCTGCAGTAGTTTTACCTACCACTTGCACATCAATAACTGGTGCTGACGGTGCAGTTAAATCACCAAAGGTTTTATCTTCTTTTGTACAACTACTTACAGTAAGTAGTAGGGAAAATAAAATTCCCGTAATACATTTTATATTTTTAGACATAGCATTCATTTTTTAAAATAATTATGGGAATATTTTGATATCGTCGAAATAACCGATGAAGTTGGCTGAGCCATTGCCTTGTAAGCCAAACTCGTAGAAGATACTAAAGCCACCAAACGAACGGCCATTTACAGATGGATCCATTACAAAAGTTAATTCTTCCCAACCATTAGCCACTGTACCAATCACATCAGTTTCTACAGTTGAACCAGTAGATGGCGCTTCTAGTTTAAACTTGAAGATGGCACCAACATGGTTAGAATACACTTTCATTTTTACAATACCCTTACTAGCAAATGTGAAAGGCGCACTTGTATTGATAGTAATACCAGCCCATGTTTCTGATAATGCACCGCTGCTACCTTTTGTAATTCTACCCACATTGGCACTTGTATTTATGCCTGTTGCAGATGGGTTAGCTATTTTAGCAAATGACGTACCGCCAAACACAGTAGCGCCATAAGTATTGGCAGGTGTATCAAAATCTACCAATAATTGTGATGTAACAACAGTAATTGATTTTGTTAATGAGGTGCTATCACCAGTTAAGTTTTTAGCTACCACTTTTACATTAAAAGTACCTTCAGCGTAACCATGAGTGGTGTTTTTACCCGGTGTTACGATTGCATTAGCGGTATTATCGCCAAAGTACACTTCAAAAGATGCCACACCAATTGCAGTAGGTGTAATGGTTGCAAGACCAGATTTAGAAACCACGATATCTACAGCCAAATTAGTAGGTGCAGAACCTGTTTTTACAAACGATATATCATCGTTGGCAACTTTTGTACAACTAGCCATAGCACTTATTGCTAGCAAGCCGCACAGTATATTTTTAAGTATGTTCATTGTTATAATTTTTTACTTGAAATAAAAGGAATTAATAACCAGGATTTTGCGTTAAACCAGATACTTCAATTTCAGATTGAGGTATTGGAAACAATTCGTGTTTACCTGTTTTAAAGCCTAAAGCACTTAAAGTGGTAGCAGCTTTACCAGTACGCACTAGGTCGAAGAAACGTTCGCCTTCCATAGCTAATTCCAATCTACGTTCTGATAAAATCGCATCATACAACGTAGCGCCGGTAGCTGTAACATCATGCAATAAATCGCCAAAGGCTCTACGACGAACTCGGTTTAAATAGCTCTGTGCTTTGGTATCGTTTGGTGCACTTGCTTTATTGTAAGCTTCAGCAGCCATTAACAATACATCTGCAAAACGAATAGTTCTAAAGTTGTTAGAATAGTTTAGTTCTATTTGACCAGAAGATTCGCCCTTACGTGGTTGGTATTTATAATTGTACAAACCAGTATTTCTATAAGGCGCTACTTGGTAAGTAATACCGAAAGAAGGATTAGCTGCTATATAAGCTTCTATATCTAAGCAGGTAGCATCTTTTCTTTTATCGCCTGCGGCGTAAGCATTTTGTAAGTTTTTTGTTGGTAAATTAAAACTCCAGCCATTAGCAAAAGGCATGGCAGCAGAACCATTTAGGTTTCTAATACCGCATTGCTGAACTGATAAATTGCCTTGACCACGTGTAGGATGCCCCCAATCGTAAGTAGCAGACAAATTTGAATATTGAATTTCAAACACTGATTCTACACCATTTTCGCCGCTAGGCAAAAAGATAGAAGCAAAATCTGACACTAGTGTGAAGGCGTTGCTATTAATTACATTGTCTAGCATGGCAGCAGCAGCATCGTACTTATTTTGATACAGATACACTTTACCTAGCATGGCTTGTGCAGCATATTTTGTAGCACGTCCTTTATCAACTTGCACAGTTGGTAACACGGCAATTGCAGCCGTTAAATCTGCTTCTATTTGCTTGTACACATCTGCTTTAGGGCTTCTGGTTAAAGCTTTAGTATCAGCTAAAACTAAACGGCTATAAGTAAATAAAGGCACATCACCAAATAGCTTTACCAATGTAAAATAGTAATAAGCTCTTAAAAAATAGGCTTCACCATACAATGCGTCTTTACCAGCAAAATTGATAGTTTGACCTGATGGATTAACGGCTTTGTACTGCTGCATATAGTTTACTCGGTTAATACCTTCGTATGCAGATTGCCATAAGTCTGACAATGTAGAGTTGATAGGATAGGTTGTAAAATCATCCACATCTTGTAGCGATCTTGTATCACTCGCACTTTCGCCACCACTTACTGAATTGTCAGAAGCAATATCGCCAATAGGTACTAATTGGTTTAACCATTGCAATGGTGAGTAAGCACCAATACCTAAAGCTCTATAATCGCTTTCGGATTTTAGGTATTCTAGTTGCGTTATTTTAAAATCTTCTTTAGGATTATAATCAACCCATTTTTTGCATGACGCTAGCATTACTACCAACACTACCATGCTTATTATTTTTATATGATTATGCTTCATTGTTATAAATTTTTAGTTGAGAAATTAAAACTTAATATCAATACCTAGATAATATGTTCTTGCTTGAGGGTAAGAACCACGATCAATACCAACGTCCAATAAACCACCTGACACTTCAGGATCGTAACCATTATATTTGGTAAACGTAAAGGCATTTTTAACTTGGGCAAATACCCTGATACTTCTAAACGCTTTTTTGATGGCTTTGGCTTGTAGTGTATAGCCTAGTATAACATTTTTTATTTTAATAAAAGACCCATCTTCAACATATCTATCACTTACACGGCTATTATTGTTAGCATCGGTAAATGAATAACGTGGATTACGTGCATCGTTAGTGCTATTAGGGCCTGTCCATCTGCTTAATACATCTTGAAACTTATTACTGTAAATAGCATTTCTTTCGTAGGCTCTGTACACATTATTACCGGAAGAAGCATAAGTAAGTACTGAGAAGTCGAAGCCTTTATAATCTAAATTTACATTCCATCCAACTGTAAATTTAGGAAATGGGTTGCCAATGGTTGTTTTGTCTTTCGCATCAATAACACCATCACCGTTTATATCTACAAACTTAATATCACCAGGTTGCGCACCATCTTGTCTAGCGCTTTTAGCAATATCACCTGCGGATTGAAACAAGCCATCTGTTTTATAACCATAAAATGCTGCTGGCCCATACCCTCTTTGAAATAAGGTTACACTTTGCGTTTGCCCGTTAAAATAATAACCGCCAAGAATTCCTGTACCATCTGCATTAGATTCGGTTACTAAATTTTTGACAGTAGTAAATGTTACAGAGGTAGTAAATTTTAAATCTTTTGTAAACTGTTCATTGTACCCTAAGGTAATATCAATACCGCTATTTTTTGTAGAGCCAATATTGGCCAATGGAAATTGAACAGCACCAATGTATAAAGAACCACTTGGTACAAACAATAAGTCGGTAGTTACTTTCTCATAATAATCGGCAGATATCGTAAACTTGTTTTTCAACAAAGTCATATCAAACCCAATATTTTTTTGGGTTTGCTTCTCCCAAGCTAATTTTTGGTTGCCCAATGTACCCAAAGATGCACCTGATTGAAAATTATTGCCAAACGTATAGCCTATACTATTACCAGAGCCATATAAAGATGCTAAATAATCGGTTTGTATACTGCCAAATTGAGGTCCACCAACATCATTGCCTAGTGTACCATAGCTACCACGTATTTTTAAGAAATTAATGAAATCTACATTAAAGAATTTCTCTTTGCTTACAACCCATCCCAATGAACCAGACAAAAAGCTGGCAAATTTATTATCATTACCAAAAGTGGTAGAGCCATCTCTACGCAAGGTGAAAGATGCTATGTATTTATCTTGGTAATCATAGTTTACTCTACCAAAGTATGATAAATTTCTTTTAAAATACTGATAGTAGTAGCCTTTAACAGCTTCAAGGTTTGTAGCAGAGTTAACACCAGTTGCGGCGGTATAGTCTGCAAAATCCCAAGAGTTAAATGGCACATCCTGTCTACTAGCACCAGCCGTATTACCGCTAGATTTAGCAACAGCCATTCCAAGTACAGTTTCGAAATTGTGCCCCCCCTTTACTTTAAAATTGTAATTACCGAATAACTCGTAGTTGAACTGATTGTAATTAGCTTTATCGTGCGCTACACTATTGTGCTTGCCTACTACTGCCGATCCATCTGCATTCATAGAATTATCTACGTTATTTACACCCCAAAATACCAGTGGTGTAAATGTTTTAGCATTACCATCATACTTGGTATACCCAAAACGAGTGGTCAGTTTTAAGTTTTTCAATACTTGATATTGAAATTCAAACTTTCCATAAAATTTATTACCAATATTTTGATTATACGTATTATCAAGTTTGGTAAGCGGGTTAAACACTTCTGATAACAGCAGATTGCTAAACCCATACTTACCAACAGTATTCGGTACAGTGTTGTAAACAGGCACTGTAGGATCGAAATTTAAAGCACTACCGATAACACTGTTAAACGAATTTTCTTGTACACCCAAAGTGCTTGAATTAATATAGGTAGTATTGGTAATAAATTTAAGTTTAGGTGTCAAATCGAAAGATAAATTAGCAGTTACGGTTGCACGGCTAAATTTAGATTTATCGTTACCGCCTACAATACCGCCTTGGCTTAAATAACTGCCAGACAAAAAGTAAGACATTTTATCGCTACCACCCCTAGCATTAATACTGTGGGTTTGTATAGAGGCATCTTTAAAAATTTCTTTTTGCCAATCTGTACCTACACCAAGTTTAGACAAATCAGTAAAAATTAAATTGCCGCCCGATGCAACACTACCTTCATTAATAATAGCACCATATTCAGATGCGTTTAACACAGGTATGGTGTTCATAACTTGTTGTACGCCAAAAGTGCTATTCAAGCTTATTTCAGTATTTTGACTTTTTTTGCCTGATTTTGTGGTTACTAACATAACACCATTGCCCCCACTTACACCGTAAATGGCAGCAGTTGCAGCATCTTTTAAAACACTGATGCTTTCAATATCAGCAGGATTGATAGCATTCAAATCGGCTTGGGTTTGTTGTATACCATCGATAATTACTAGTGGGCCGTTACCTGTATAAGAAGGGATACCTCGTATAATAATATTTGGTGAAGCACCAGGCGAACCACTCAAAACAACATTTACACCAGATACACCTTGCAAGGCCTCCTCTACACGTACAGGTTTTAGTTTTTCAATATCAGCAGCTTTTACAGTAGCAATAGCACCAGATACTTTGGTTACTTTTTGCGTACCATAACCTACTACCACTACTTCATCTAGTTTTGATGCAGCACTTGCTTCTAACACAATAGTGTACTGTGTGGTAGATTCAACTTTTTGTTTAACACTAGTTAAGCCCACATAACTTACTACTAATGTTGCGCCCTTATTTACGGTGATTTTAAAAACACCGTTTGCGTCGGTTAAAACTGACTTTGTAGTACCTTCTACATTTACTGTAGCACCTACCAATAACTCGCCAGTGGATTTGTTGAGTACTTTACCCGTAATTGGTAAAGTTTGTGCCATAATTTGTTGGACAAAGCCTGCCAAAATGATAGCAACGCATAGCAATGCAAATTTCAATTTCATAATGCAACCGTTTTAAATGAAGAAAAATAATGCAACAAAGCTATTGAGGGCTACTACAGCATACTAAAAAGTGCGTTCTTCAATACTACATCAAGCATTTAAAAACAGCTGATTTTAAATCTTTTTAACTACATCAATAGTACATCAATACATATTTTCTTGCACGGTTGCGTTACGAATTGAATTTTGCAAATGGATTGTTACCTGTTGTGGACTTCTTATGTGATTTTTGAAGTGCTTACTAAAATAAGCATAGCTATTTTTGTGGTAAATATTTTACAATTAAAAAATTACCACAAAGTTGTGGTAAAAAAAATGTGGTAAATAATTTACCACATTTTTTTACCACGAACGTCACTGCTTATAATAACGATAGTTGTTTTGTTATGCATGGTAAACAACCTAATAAGTTTATTTAAAAAACTAATTATCTATTAAATTTAATACACTGCATATACCATCTTAAAATATATTTACGCACTAGCAACCAACATTAATGCAACACACTACTGAATGTAATAGATTGTTAAGTGCCAAGATAGGCACTGTGTTAGCTAAATTAAGGCAGCATACACAAGCTATGTTTAATACCATAGCAAATTGCTTGTATAGCTGTGTACAAGCTGAATGGATTAAATGGGCAATAATTACCTACAAATACAAAAAGTATCCAGAACATACACTTGAGTTTATAGCCAAAACTGCATTTTCAGAAGGCCTTATTAAATTTAAAGAACATGCTACTAGCAGCAAACTGCACGATGGTGATGCTACAATAAAAACCATAGCCAATAGATTTTATAAAATACAATTATTAGCTGGCTTAACCGCAGAAGATAGACTTGATAGAAAGAAAGCTGACTACGAAGCATTTGTACTTTATACCCAAAGGCAAAAAGAAGAAGATGATTTGTATTTACAAAAGTTAAATACAGCAATTGATAGACTGCCACAAGAATGTAGACAGATTATTGTATGGCGCCACAGAGAAGGCAAAACCAATGAAGATATTGCCAATATATTAGGGATAGGTGTAAAATCAGTAGCAAACAAGGCTTGTAAATGTATGCAGCAATTAAAAGCAATAATTGAATACCAATAAATCAAGACTTACCCCGATAAGTTTTAAAAGCTGTCAGGGCTAGAACAAAAAGAATAAATGATGGAATTAACCACCGAACAATACCAACGCATCTGCCAATTTTTAGATGCAGATATGACGCTAGAAGAAATGACCGCTTTTGAAGCTGAGTTAGAAAATAACCCTGCTATGCGCTTACAGCTAGATTTTGAACAAGGTGTAAGAGATGCATTTTTAAAAGCGGAAATAGCTGCTGAAACTACCCAAGTAAGTACCATTGATTATGTAGCAAATGTTGCGGCGGAGCAAAATGAACTGACTGAAATAAATACCAGAATTAAACGTATGTGGTTGCGTATTGGTGTGGCAGCATCTTTATTAGCAATTATTGCAAGCGTTATTTTCTTTAAAACAAATACCCCTATAAACGATCTTGTAAAAGTGATAGACACTGTAAAAAAACAACCTTTAATAGATACTGGAAAGCCAATCAAAGAACAACAACCCGAGAACGACATTAACCTAGCTAATATATACAAGCAATACTTTGTAAAAGATACTGTGCCGGATAACTACCCTATGTACTTAGCAGATGCGCTTACGAAATATGATGAGGGTAATTATGCAGCAATACAGCAGCTAAACCTAACAGAACTGCCCGATACTAGAGGTACAGAAACCGACATAAAAACGATAAAAGCACTTGGGCATTATTTCAAAGGCATTGCCTACTTACAAACTAGTAATAGCAGCAAAGCCATTAACAACTTGCAATGGGTACAAACAAATAGCACCGACAAGCTATTGCAACAAAAAGCTAGTTGGTACCTAGTACTTGCTTATTTACAAAACCAAGAGGCAGCTAAAGCTAAAGCGCAATTGCAAACACTTACAGAGGCTGGTAATTATAAAAACAAGGCGAAACAATTGTTAGTGTTGTTAAACAGTCAATAATCATTTATCATCATTCTAATCATTTTAATCAACAATAAAAAAACTAACTACTTATGAAACGTACACAAATATTGTTAGCTGTATTACTATTGCTTGGCGGAAAGGTTGTGGGGCAGGAAGTGAATTTGCATGATTCATTAATCTTTTATTTTAAGAAAGGATATTTTGAAAAAGCAATATCCTTTAGTAAGCAATTAGTAAAAGAAAATGAGTTAAAAAAGAATAACGATTCTGCGTTGGCTATTTCGATAAGCGATTTAGCATTCTTATACAATAAAAAAGGAGACTATGATTTAGCAGAACAATATTTTAAAAAATCTAGCACTATAATAAAAGCGTACTTTGGTGAAAAGCATTCAGAATATGCAGGTGTTTTAGTAAATATGGCCGCCTTATACAAAAATTTGGGTCGATATACAGAAGCGAAAGCTAATCTCGAACAAGCATTAGAGATATTTAAATCCAAAAATCAATCAAATAAAAGTAGCGAATACCTAACTACAGCCAATAATTTAGCAAACATGTACACATTGCTTGGTAATTATGTTGATGCCGAAAAAATACAGCTTGAAGTTTTAGCAGAAAGAATAAAAAAGGGTTATGAGACGATAGATGTAGCTCTGTCGCTAAATGGACTTGCAGTAACATATTACAGATTAGGAAATTATCAAAAAGCGGAAAAATTTTATAGAGATGCTATACATATTTATGAAGTAAAGGGTGAGGGTGAGAGTTTAGATTGCATTACAGTTAGAAGCAACTTAGCAAACATTTATTTTAAAGCAGGTAATAATATATTGGCAGACTCAATGTTTACTAATATTCTGCAAATAAGAAAAATAAAATTAGGCGAAAACAGTACTGAATACTCTCAAACTCTAAGCAGTATTGGAGCAGTATATAGGGAAATGGGGAAATACGAAATGTCAGAAAAACTGATTAAAGAAGCATTAGAAATTTATAAAAAAAAATTCGGAGAAAATAATAAAGATTACATAGACGCATTAGAGAACCTCGGTGGTCTTTATTTTACAATAGGCAAGTACAATAACGCAGAGGATATATACAAGGAGGTAGTAAAAAGTAACCATTTAAGAAGCCCAATTGATTACATCATTGAGCTAAATAATCTAGCAAATTTGGAAAAAACGATTGGTAATTATATTGATGCAAGCAAGTATTTTGAGGAAGCAAATACTATTGAAAAAAAAGTCTTATTCGATAATCTATATTTTTTATCAGAAAATGAACTTTTAACTTACATAAAGCAAAGAATACCTGCTTTAACAATGCATTTATCTTCATTGCTACAATATGCTTCTACATCACTTTTAAAATCTGCTTACAACAACCGTCTACTACTTACTGGGATTGCCATTCAAAACACCAGTAGCTTATTTAAACAATTAGCGCAATCAACCGATAGCACATTAGCTAAACTTTGGAAAACTTATACAACCAATAAAGCCACACTTAATAAACAGTTAGCACAGCCCATAAGTAAGCGTACTATTAATACAGATTCATTAACAGATATTGCTAACCAACAAGAAAAAGCCTTGCTACGCCTATCGGCAGATTACCGAGATATGAAGAATAAGCTGAACACTACTTGGCAAGATGTACGCAACTGCCTACAGCCAAAAGAAGCAGCTATAGAATTTGTAAAGTTTAATTATGTTTCTAAAAAACAAACCGATACAGTGTATTATGCTGCTATGCTAGTGCGCCCTCAAGATACTGTACCCATATTTATAAAACTATTTGAAGAGGGGCAATTAAAAGCAGCTTTAAAAAAGTTTGCTTATATAGCAAATATTACTACCCGTAACAGTGGCAGTATTGGCAATGCTTCTGTACCAAAAAAAAATAATTTGTACAATTTGGTATGGCAGCCTTTAGCCCCATATTTAGCTAATACTAATACGGTGTATTTTGCACCAGATGGGCTGTTACATCAGTTGGCATTTGCAGCTATCCCCTATAAAAAAGATAGTTTACTATGCGATAAATACCGCTTGGTACAAGTAAGCAGTACTAGGCAAATAGCCACTAAAGAAGCTGCGAGCCAATTACCTACATCCATCGCATTGTTTGGCGGTATTAATTATAACCATCAGCAAACAGATACCACAAAGCCTACCATTGCAGACCCTTATGCCTTTGTATATCAGCAAAATAGAAGTGCCGATAAAGATTCATTTATGTACTTGCCAAATACTTTACAAGAAGTAACCAACATTAAACAAAGCATGGCATTGCAGCGCAAGCAAGTTGCCTATTTTACAGGTGATAAAGCCACAGAAGCAGCTTTTAGAAGTTTAGTCGGTAGTCGGTCACCACAGGTAATACATATAGCCACACATGGTTTTACAATACCAGATACAACAGCCAATAAAGCTAGTAACAATGTGTTTAAAACATCAGATAACCCACTATTAAGAACGGGTTTGGTAATGGCTGGCGGCAATAAAGGCTGGCAAGCCAAAAGCAATAGTAATGAAGATGACGGTATATTAACGGCATTGGAAATAAGCAATGTATCGCTACCAAATACCCAACTAGCAGTACTATCTGCCTGTGAAACTGCCACTGGTGAATTACGTGGCAGCGAAGGTGTATTTGGTTTGCAAAGGGCTTTTAAAATAGCAGGTGTTAACTATGTAATGGCATCGCTATGGCAAGTGCCAGACAAGCAAACACAAGAGTTTATGACACAGTTTTATAAACAATGGCTTGACGGAAAAACCATACAACAAGCATTTTTAACTACGCAACAAGTAATGCGAAAAAAATATGCCCCTTATTATTGGGCAGGATTTACGCTGGTACATTAATGCTATTTAATTTAACCACTATTACTTAATTTTGGCACAAACTATTATTTGATATGAGTAACTTAGAACTACAGGTATACGAGATATTTAAAACTAAGTTTTCAGAAAAAGAAGCTGCAACTGTAATTGAATATTTTGAAGCTAAAGCAGAGCAAAAAGTACAACAAAAAAAAGATGTTTTTTTAACTAAAGATGACAAAGTTGACATCATGCGAACAATATATATTGTTGGTTTAGTTCAATTTTTAGCCATTGTTGGCAGTTTATTAGCAATCATCACTTTTATGTTTAAAAAATAAGTCTAAAAGATTCGTTTATTTCCTCGAGAGGCTGTCTTAATTAAAAGGCAGCCTTTTTTTTATGCCCATACATTAAATTTTTACCTATCACTACCTACCATAGGTACAGGCTTGTAATCCTGATAAATTAATTTTAAGCCGTATTTATGACTTTTTGAAAAAAGTTTCAGAAAAGCGATGATAAAAAACGTGTTGCTGCTATTATACTATAGCAATTTGTAAAAACCATGTTTAAACTGCCTAATAACCAACTACTAACCGAAGCTATTTTTAATGATGCCGCTATGCCTTCTTATTTGCCAACTAAAAGTAGTGTGGATGACTTGGCTAGAAAGGGTACACAGGCACTACTAACAGAAAAAGAGTTGAAGCCAGAAGAATTTAGTTTTATTATCAATACAAAGAAAAATACAGTTACAGACTGTGTAGGTACTAAAGCTTGTCTTGGATACGATGAAAGCCGCTTTACTGTAAAACACTATTTAAACATGCTGCATCCTGCACATGCAGTTGTAGAAGCTTTTTATACCATAGCCCTGTATCATCTTTTTGCAGAAGAAAAAATAGCATTTACAAATCTGATGCAACTAACCTATGTGTCATCGCTGGCCTTACAGCATAAAAACGGGAAATATATTTATTGCAAAAAAGAAGTAAAACCAATTAGCATAGGTGCTGATGGAAAAGTGATGGCATTTAACAACGCTTGTAACATAGTAAAAGACTTTAACAATGAGCATTACTCATTTCGCATATACAATAATGAGGGGCAGCAAACAGAAAAAGAAGACAAGATAAAAGTATTGGTAAAACAATGGTTTGAGAAAAAAAGTGGCTTTTCGGTACAAGAGCTACGCATATTAAAACGCTATGCCACCACACCAAACATTACTAGCGAAATGATTGCTAATAGTTTTAAGATAGAAAAAACAACCGTATCTACCTATAACAAACGCATACTTAACAAAGCCGAAAACATATTTGAATACCGCTTTGATAATGCACAAAAAGTAGCTGAGTATTTTAACAGTATGTACTTAATATGATTTTTTGCGCAGTGTACCTATGGCAATGACAAGCAATAATTTTGAAGACTCTAGTTTTAATTTCTAAACGTTTTTAACCATTTCTAACAATAAAACAAATAACATGAAAAAAACGATCTTTCTAGTTGCGGTTTTCGCAGTATCAATGTCTACAGTTTTTGCACAAGCAAAAAAAACTACAACACCTAGTAAAAAATCAAGTGCGTCTACTTCCAGTAATGGTGGCTATGCAAAAGGTGACAAACTATTTAATGTAGGTATAGGTGTAAACTCATATTACAGTGGCGGTATACCAATTGGTGCGTCATATGAGGTAGGGGTGACAGATGAAATTAGCGTGGGTGCCAACTTTGATTATTTGAGCAATAATTATTATGGCTACAAGTTTACAGCTCTATATTTTGGTGCAAGGGCTTCCTACCATTTTAATGAGATTTTAGGAATAGATGATAAAAAAATTGATTTATACGGAGGCGGTACTTTAGGTTTTAGGAGTTTCAAATTTGGTGATGAGACCTACTCTTATTCAGATGGCTTGTATGGCAGTGGCTTATACTTTGGAGCCTTTATAGGTGGTAAATATTATTTCAGCGATAAAGTGGGTGGCTTTTTAGAGCTTGGTGCTATTGGTAGCACCAATGCGAGATTAGGAGTGGCCTTTAAATTTTAAAAAACAGCTTACGAACAATGAAAGGGTGATTAAGAGTTAATCACCCTTTTAAAAAAACATTTAGTTATGAAAAAGACAATTGGCTTTTATTTTTGCTTCTTACTTCTAGCAAGTTTAATTAGTTGTAGTAAAGGTAGTGGCGATAGCACACCTACCCCTACACCAAGTAACCCACAAGCTCCAGTATTACAAACAGTGGCAATTAGTAGTATATCTGGCATAGGTGCTATTAGTGGCGGTACTATTTTATCAGATGGTGCGGCATCTATTACTGCTAAAGGCGTTTGTTGGTCTATTAATTCGTCACCTACTATTAGTTTATCAACCAAAACAAGCGAAGGTACTGGCAGTAGTAGCTTTACAAGTACCATAACAGGACTTATAGCTAATACTACTTATTATGTAAGAGCTTATGCCAGCAATAGTGTAGGTACAAGTTATGGTAATGAAGTAAGTTTTACTACTAGCACTGTACAGGTACCAACTATAACTACTACAAATGTCAGTAGTGTAAAACAAGCCTCAGCCGTTGGGGGCGGCACTATTACCGCCGACGGTGGCGCACCAGTTACTGCTAGAGGTATTTGTTATGCAACTACACAAAACCCTACTATAAGCAATACCAAAACAACCGATGGTACAGGTACAGGTGTTTTTGTATCGGCATTAAGTACACTACAACCAAGTACCACATACTATATTAGAGCTTATGCTACTAATAGTGCAGGTACAGCTTATGGCGCACAGGTAAGCTTTACTGCCCTACAATTTAGCATTGCTGGCTCAGGCGTTACTGATGTGGAAGGTAATACCTACACATCTGTAATATTGGGTGATAAAGAATGGATGGCACAAAACTTAAGAGTAACAAGATTCAAAAACGGAGATGCAATTGCCAACCCTAGTACGCAAAATTTATGGAATAGTTATTGGACGGGCGGTGGTAGTGGACCTAATCCTGCATGGTGTTACTTCAATAATAGCAGTAGCTATAATGATACTTATGGCAAACTATATAATTGGTATGCGGTTTCAGATACACGTGGCGTTTGCCCAGCTGGCTGGCATAGCCCAAATGATGGCGAGTGGGCTGCGTTAGCGGCTTATTTAGGTGGCAGTACTAGTGCAGGTGGCATTATGAAACAAAGCGGTACAGCCACTTGGGTAAGCCCTAATACAGGTGCTACCAATGCTTCTGGGTTTACGGCACTTGGTGGCGGTTATCGAAATGATCTTAATTTCCAAGAATTTAATATTTCTGCTAATTTTTGGTCAGCTACAGGAACAACATTAACTAATTCTACTGCAACAGGCTCAGGCTTTGAACTAACCAACACTGGGGTTATATTAACTAACTACGACTATCAAAAAAGATCTGGCCTCTCTGTAAGGTGTGTAAAAGACTAAATGCTAAATTAAAACCATGAAAAAAATATTAATTGCTTTAAGCTGCTTAATCAGTTGCTACACTTTTGCCCAAAAAGATGTAAAAACAAGTTTTGAAGAGGTAAAAGCACAGTGTGCTAATTTGCCGCTAAATAAACGAGTGCGTATAACTGTTGCCCGCTTTTCGGTTACTACAACTGCACCTGAGGAATTTGGGGGCAACCTTGCTACCATGCTTACCAACGCCTTACAAGGCACCAACTGCTACAATGTGCTAGAGAGCCTTAAAAACAAAGCAAACATGAATGATGAGATAGACTATGGTGAAGGCGGCTATGCCAAAAAAACAGCGGCACCTAAAAAAGGCAAGCAACTTGGGGCACAAGTAGTGGTAACTGGTGAAGTAACTGAATACAATAACAAAAGCAATGGTGTAAGGGTAGGCTTAATAAAAGTAGGTAGCAATAAAGCAAAAATTGGTTTTATACTTAAAATGATAAACCCAGAAACAAGAGAAGTATTGTATTCACAATCTATTAATGTTGAGGGTAAAACAGGCGCAGCAACAGAGTTTGGCGCATTTGGCATCAATGCTATTAGTGCTGTTTCTAGCGACCCTGCTGTTGCCAATGCTTGTGAACAGGGTATCATAAAAGCTGTTGAGTTTTTGGCATCGAAAAAAGATTCTTTGAACCTACCAACTGCCAATACTGTTTTAAATAATGCTACAGCCGCCAACGAAACAGAAGTGATATTATCCAATGCCAACTATACAACTTTTAATGCTTTTGCTACCGTTTTAGCAACTATACCAGTTTTTAAGTCAGTAGAAAAAACACTAAAATCTGGCGTAGCTATTTATACAGTAACACATACTGGCACAGCAGATAATCTTCTAACCGAAATTAATAAGCGCATTTTTAACAAATACGAGGTCACAGGTTTTGAAGACGGGAAAATTGAATTGAAAGTAAAATAAATACCCGCTAATAGTTTTTAATCTCTTAATTATCCAACCGTCAAAAGTTTCATACTTTGACGGTTTTTATTTGCCCCTTATGAGCCAGATAATTACCTATATGCTCAGAAAGCTAAAAATTAATAGCTTGATAACTAAATAAAACAACAAAGCCCACCAATAATTGTGGGCTTTGTACAATAACCAAAGGATTTTAAGCTACAAAGCAGCTTTACGTGTGGCAACAGCGGCTAAAAGCACATCCGCTTCGGCAATTTGTAAATCGATACAAGCGAGTGTGTAGGCTCTGTCTAGCAAGGCTACAGGGCCAGTATCATCTTTACGCTTGCTTAATACAGATTGGCGCCACTCTAACTTTTTCTTTCTAGATACATTTTCTTTTTTGGTATCGCCATCTGGCAATGCCGCAATTACAATGTCTAAAGCCGAAAGCTCTGCATCATTAGCCGCCATTTCTGCCGCTACTGATACCGAATCTTCCGAAGTGTTTTCTTGTTGGCGCAACTGCACCGTTTTACTGTACGCTAAATCCTTTTTTTCTTTTTGCAACACTTCTGTTAGTGTGTCGCAGTCTGCTGCTGTTTTCAGCAATGTTACATCGTAGGCCATGATTATTCAGTTTAAGAGTTATTGAATAATCGAATGTATTAACTACCCTTATTCAGTTGTTATATAGAAATGTTAAACAGTATGATTTATGATAATTTTAAGTTAATGAAAATCTAAAGCGGTGATAGTAGCGGTAATAGTGCGGCAGCTTCAGTTTCTAGCGCATCAATTTTTACCTGCAATAATTGTTGCTGTGCTGTGCCGCAGGTAGCTAGTTTTTCTTTAGCATCATTTGCCAATATTTCTAACCATAATAGCTGCGCAGGGGTGGCATTTGGTAGTGCTTTGGGTAAATGTGTAGCTACTGTAATAGCATTGCAGCATTGTTGGTATTGCTGCCTTAGCTTTTCTAGCTTACGTTGTGTGCTGGCTATTTGCAGTAAACAATCTTTATAACGATTTTCTAAAGGCTTTGTGTCATTGTCTTCATCTACCCTTACTGGTGCTTGCAATAAACAAATCTCTATTTGGCTAATAGTAAGCAAAGCCTCTGTAGGCAAGCTACGTTGGTGTATTTCAGCCATCGACAATTGACTCATACTGACATTTAAAAATTCAGCAAATGCTTGTTGCGTAACCCCCATTTTTTCTCGTGTAGATAATTCGCCTCTCATTTTGTGGTAAAATTACAGTTTAACCAAATTTACCACAAAATTGTGGTAAAAAAATTGTGGTAATTGATTTACCACAGAAAAATTATCACAAAAATTGAACCGCAACATGTTTTAAAGGCCTGTGGGGTTTCTCCACAATAAAAAAAGGCATAAAGCTTTTAATCGCTTTATGCCTTTGAAGGGTTTAGTTAAAGTGAGCCTTGTTTTTCTTAAATCGGTATTAATCTACCAAAACCTTGCTTGATTTTACAGTGCCACCATCTTTTAATACTAAGAAATAGTTGCCTTTTGCAATGTCAGATACAGAGATTTGGATATTACTATTAGATTGTTGATTTGTAAGTGGTATCGTTTTTAGCGTTTTACCATCAATATTTACTAAGCTTAAACTTGCTTTGCTAGACTGAATAGTTTGTAGCGCTACAGTAATTTTAGCTTTTACTGGGTTAGGATAAAAAGAGAATACCACCGCATCGTTACCTGCAAAATTTACTAATGCAGTTGTAGAATAGGCTTGCTTACCATCGTTGTCAACTTGTTTAAGACGATAGTAATTCACGCCACTTAATGGGGTTATATCTAATGTAGAATAATTACCAGCACCAGTTGCATTTACAAATTGTATTTGCGCCCAAGCAACACCATCGGCACTGCGCTCTACTGCAAAACCTTTATTGTTTAATTCAGACAAAGTTCTCCAGCTTAATTGCGCTGTATTACCAGCTTTTACAGCTGTAAACTCTGCCAAAGCTACTGGTAAAGTAGTAACTGCACTTAAGTACACATTGTCAAAATATACAGTAGCACTTGACCCAACAAATAACATTTGTGATAGATTGGCTTTAGTATCTAAGCCAGTAAAACTAGATAACGGAATGTTGTAGCTTGTCCAAGTACCTGGTGTAGGCGCTGGTGATAATACATATTCAATTGAGTTTTTATCGTCACCACCACCATCATAAGCATTGTTAGCACCAAAGTCTACCCATTTTATTTTCAATGGTGAAGCGTTAGGTGTCCAAATATCTACGTGCATAAAGTTCATCGCAGTTGCATTGATAGAATTAGCACCTGTAAACTCAATACCAGAAAATACTAGGTTAGAATACTTTTTAGTATCATTACTAGCAATAACCGTATCTGAAACATCTGCATTATCCCAACTTGCAGACCAAGTATCAATTGTTCTATTGGTGTATGCATTACTATATAAAGAGATAACACTACCTGATGGTGTGCTAGGTGTAGGTGCTGCAGTAGATGGTGGATTGAAGCCAACAACCAAGCTAGCTGTAGTGCTACCAGCGTCGTAACTACCATTTGCAGCTTGAGAAGCAGTAATTACAGCAGTACCACTACCAATAATGGTAACAGTATTACCAGAAATAGTAGCTACATCTGTATTGCCACTGCTATATGTGAACGCACCCGCACTATTGCTTGTAGGCGCAGTAATGGTAAATGGTGCATCACCTAATTTTTTATTACTAGGCACCGTAAAACCTGTAATAGTTGGTAAGGTAGCATTTGTCCAGAAATAGATATTATCTAGATAAACAGTAGGGCCACCAAAAGGTGTACTTACAAATTTGAATTGTATTAGGTTGTTTTTTGCTGGTGTTGTATAGCTAGTTAAAGGAATATCTATTGATTTCCAACCTGAAGCAGTAGGCGTAACGGTAACAGCTTGTTCTACAGGGCCAGGTGAAATTAAAAATACATCGAAAGCTGTACAGTCAGATGTCCAAATGTCTAGGTGCAAGTTAGTCATAGAACTTACATTAATTGGAGATGCAAATTGTACACCTTGGTAGTTAATATTGGCATACTTGCGAATATTATTACCACTAATGTTAATTTCTGAAGCTGTCGCAAAACCAGATTGAGACCAGTTAGGATTAAAATCTGTACCACTTAAACTTGTGTAGGCGTCGCTGTAAATAGAAATTACATTGGCAGAATTACGTGTAGGTGGTGTAGGTGCATTTGTGGTAGGTTGTGCAAATGCTTGGCAAATGCTTAACCCAAACAACAAAAGAAGAGAGTAACGTTTTTTCATTTGTAACTGTTTTTGAATTTAATGATTAAATAATCACGTCATCCATCTAACTGAGCAACAGCTATTGGCAATAATCTAGCAATCGTTTTTTCAGAGAGATTTCGTACCTGAAATACATTGGTAAAACTACATCTGATGAAATTGCTGTTAACATTTACAACCACTTCAACACTACATCAGTAAAGCAAAAAACAAGCGTTTTAAGCCTACAAAAGGTATCTCATTACTACATCAATCAGTTTTTACCCTCATATTATTTGTAAACAATACCGTAGTTACAAACAAAAAGTCTCAGTTACTTTCACAACTGAGACTTTTTAGCTAACTAAAATTGAAAACTATTTTACTGCACCAATATTTTTACTGGTGAAAAACCTTCTACTTTTAATAGATACAAGCCTTTAGCCATGGTATTAGATAATGGTAGATTAATGGTATTAGCTAAAGCAGGTAATGTATTATCTAACAATACTTTTCCTTGCATAGATAGTATTTGCATTTTCAAATGACTTGCATTTGTACCATTCAATACAATTTGCAAGCGATTATTGGTAACAGGATTAGGAAAAACACGTAATGATGTAGCCAAATTGCCTACTACAATAGACTTTACTTCAAATACAGTGGGTTTACCGTCTTTATCTACCTGCGTTAAGCGATAATAATTAATGCCACTAGCTGGTGCATTGTCTTTTACTTGGTAATTTTTAGCACTATTTGAGTTGCCATTTGCGAATACAGTAGCAAGTGTGGTAAAATTGCGACCATCAATACTTTTTTCTACCGTAAAATAATTGTTGTTGATTTCAGTAGCTGTAGCCCAATTGATAGCAACGGTAGATGGATTGATTAAAGCCACATTATAACTACTTAACACAACTGGTAAAGCCGTTAAACAAACCGTACCTACTGTATAACTATGTGGATTAGCAGCAGAATTTCTCTCGCCGCCTGTAGGCACACCATACGTAAAGTAAATGCTACAAACGGTACCATTAGCTATGGCTTTGGTAAATCTAAAATCTGGCCCTACAGCTGTCATTTGGTAACCAGGATAACCACCAGCAGCACCTTCTCTTACATAAATCAAAGCACTATTGCTACCTAAAATTGGTGTTAGTGGATGGAAAACAAAAGTAACATTACCGCCATTGGTTTCTGCTTTATAGCTATAATCACCATTGGCAGATGTGGCACAATAGCCTGTAGAATTATCTAAGCTTACACTTATTTTCACTTCAGATGAAGTAGTTGATAACGTACTATTATCAGTAGCTTTTGCCGTAAGGCTATAATTACCAGCTATCACATTATTCCAATTAATAGTGTATGGGCTTGAAGTAGCAGTACCTATTAAAGTAGCGCCATTATAAAATTCTACTTTACTAATAGTACCATCTGTATCTAAAGCATTGGCAGTTATGGTAATATTTGCTAGTTCTGTATAAGTTGCATTATTACTTGGTGATGTAATGCTTACTGTAGGTGGTGTACCTGTAATACCAGTACAATTTGCACCAACCGTATAACTATGTGGGCTTGCAGAAGAATTACGTTCGCCAGCAGGTGGTGTTTGGTAAGTAAAGTAAAAACTAACAGGTGTACCACTTGTGATGGTTTTGGTAAAAATAAAATCGGTACCAGAGGCTGACATGGCATAGCCAGGATAACCACCTGTTAAACCTTCACGCACATAAATTAAAGCATAAGCACAACCAGCAATTGGCGTTAATGGATGCATAGTAAACGTAACTACGTTGCCTACGGTAACGGCTTTATATTCATAGTCACCATTGGCAGCAGTACCACAGTAGCCATTTGTATTAGGTGCATTTACCACAATATTTACAGTACTAGAGGTTGTAGTAAGATTGGTATTATCTACTGCTTTTGCTGTAAGTGCATAACTACCAGCAGCAACATTAGCCCAAGTGAAGCTATACGGGCTAGTTGTAGATGTACCTAGCAATGTAGCACCACTATAGAACTCTACCCTACTTACAGTACCATCACCATCAGCTGCTGTAGCGGTAATTGTTACGCTTGCGGGTGCCGTAAAATTGGCTGCATCTGTAGGTGAAGTAATACTTACCGTAGGCGCACCTGCCACGCATTGCGTACCCACTACGTAACTATGAGGATCTGTACTTGAATTTCTTTCGCCACCTGCGGGTACATTGTATGAAAAATAGAAACTTGTGTTTGTGCCATTGGCAATGGCTTGGCTATATGTAAAATCGCTACCAGAAGCCGTCATATTATAACCAGGATAAGCACCACTTGTACCAGGACGCACATAAATAATGGCAGACGCACTACCTGTTATTGGGCTTAGTGGATGAAATTTAAAATATACTGTACCAGCATCTGTAAATACTTCATAACTATAATCGCCACTTACAGCAGTACCTACACATGGCAGTTTAGATACAGTAATAGTTACCCCATCAGATGTAGTTGTGTTACCATCATTATCAGTAGCCACAGCAGTAATGATATAAGTACCAAGTGGTACATTGGTCCAATTAAAACTATAAGGGCTTGTGGTAGAAGTACCAAGCAATGTAGTACCGTTATAAAACGCCACTTGCGTTACCGTACCATTTGCATCAGCAGCGGTTGCAGCAATATTAATAGTTGCTGGCGGTAAAAAATTAGCATTATTACTAGGTGATGTAATACTAACAGTAGGTTTTATAGGGTTTGTTACAGTAATATTCACAGCAGAAGATGTTGTGGTAAGCCCACCATTATCGATTGCTTTTGCTGTAATGGCATAATTACCTGCTGTATTTATTGTTCCTGTAAAACTATAAGGGCTTGTGGTAGAAGTACCAAGTAATGTACTGCCATTGTAAAACGCTATTTTATAAATACCACCATCAGCATCAGTGGCATTGGCAGTTATGGTTACCGTTGCAGGTGTTAAAAAACTTGCATTATTTGCTGGTGCAGTAATGCTTACACTTGGTGCTACATTATTTGCATTCGATACAAAAACAATCACAGTAGCTGAAGTAGTTACAGCACCTTCATTATCTGTTGCTTTAGCTATTAAAGAATCTACACCGTTTGCAGGATTGTTCCAAACAAAAGTGTAAGGGCTTGTAGTAGCAGTACCTATTAAAGTACTGCCTTTATAAAAGTCTACTTTCGTTACACTACCATTGACATCAGCAGCATTGGCCGTAATGGTAATGCTACTTGGTGCATTAAAAATAGTATTTGCCGTAGGCGAAGTAATGGCTACTGTGGGTGCAGGATTTTGAGAAACACCACCTGAGAAATAGATATTATCGAAGTAAAAATCTGCCGTGCTTGTTGCAGGATCACCAGCAAACATAAACGCACCTTTTACCGAAAATAAATCGATATTATTACCAATGTTGGGATTATTAAAATCTGCAACAGGTATAGTTACTTCGTGCCAATTGCCATCTCGTACCAAGCCATATTTTGTAGTGCCGGCAGCAAAATTTAACCATGTTTCACCGTGGCCAGTATTTAGCCCAATTTTAAACTGCCCTGTATAACTTGTTTTAAAATGAAACTTTAAAGAGCCAGTTGCAAAGCCATTCAAGTTCACATAATTATTAGAAACCCCCATACCAAACCAATTGCCACTTGCAGCTCTTACAGCTAATAAATTGTTGCCTTCATAAGGTGC
This sequence comes from Parasediminibacterium sp. HNIBRBA5674, assembly GCF_056745525.1. Lineage (NCBI taxonomy): Bacteria > Pseudomonadati > Bacteroidota > Chitinophagia > Chitinophagales > Chitinophagaceae > Parasediminibacterium > Parasediminibacterium sp. HNIBRBA5674. Next base: position 137,150 of record NZ_JBQWIE010000004.1, read on the forward strand.
TGCATTAGTAATGTTGGTTAAGTTATTCCAATAATATAGCGTAGCATTGGTAGCATAATTTAGTGAATCTGCTACGGGTGTTGTTTCTGTGAGTACACCAAAATTACCACTCTTAGCACTGTTATTACCTACATACAATTCATCACCCGGATTTTGATACAGCTTTACATAATCAACATACATTTTGCCTGGCAAAGGCGCAGTAATGCCATTCGCATTGTAAATACCTACATATTGGCCACCAACTGCTAAATTCATCAATAAAAAATGTGGATTGTGAAACTCGCTCAAATTAGCAGCAGCACCACCACTAATATCAAAACTATAATACTCTACATTGTCTAAATACATTTTAATGTATTGGCTCGTCCATACCATTTTGTACAAATGATAGTCGGCTGATAAATCTACTGCCGCATCGGTGTATTGCACATTGTATTGATGACCACCACTTGCATCGCTCCAATGCGCTGCTGAACTGATTCGTTTATTACCTACAAAAGCAGCTAGTGCAGCAGAAGAACCTGCTTCCATCATATCTATTTCACCAATAGATGGCCAACTTGCACCAACCGTACCAAGCGTCCAAAAGGCTGGCCACAGACCATTGGTCATGCTAGGTAGCTTTATTCTTGCCTCAATAGTGCCATATTTAAAATGTATTCTGCCTTCAGTTTTAATTCTACCAGAGGTAAATGCACTATTGGCAAAATTTTCTTTTATCGCTGCAATCACCAAATTACCATTTTCTGTAAACACATTTTGCGATCTACTAGTATAATATTCTAGCTCTGAATTGCCCCAACCATAACCAGCTGCTCGCTGACTGCCATCCCCAAAATCATACGTCCACACATTGGGATTAATACCAGATGAATCGAAATTTTCTTGCCATACTAAAGTTTGTGCCTTGCTTTGTTGCCAACCAAAAACGGTGAATAAACTAAAAAGTAATAAACGCAGAACACTTTTGGTAACCTTGGTAAAATTGAGACAAAGCATATGGCTGTTTTTGTATAAAAAAGTAACATCACCACTACATTTTATAATGGCTGTCAAATTGAAAAGGAAAAAGCAAGAGTAGTAAGTCAATAATACTTAGGGAGAAAAAAGGGCAATCGTTGTAATTTAAGGCAAGCTTTACTACGCAATTATTTTCTAATAATTTGTGAAGTGAAACTATCGCTATCTACATCTATACACTAATATTTTGCTACAACATTACTACATCAAATAAGCGTAAAAAAGCTATTTTCAGTACAACTTTAGCTACCTCACAACTACGTCACAGTAAATTTTATACTTTCACATCTTAAACGAGTGTACTTGCAATGAAAAAACTACTAATAGCGTTGTGCTTTCCTATTGCTGCTTTTTGCCAAAATACAATTGGCTTACCAGATATTATTAATTATACTAAACAAACCTATAATGCAGGTTTACAAAACTGGGATATTCAACAAGATAAAAACGGCATTATTTACTGTGCCAATAACGAAGGCTTACTCACATTTGATGGCAAAAACTGGAACGTTTATCCTTTACCCAATAAAACTAATGTACGTTCAGTAGCTATTGGCAGCGATAATAAAGTATATATTGGTGGTCAAGATGAAATAGGCTATTTCTCACCTACTAAAAATGGGTTACTACAATACACAGCCTTAACACAATTAATTCCTGCTAAAGACCGAGCTTTTGGTGATGTTTGGGATATTGTAACAGTAAAAAACAATATCTTCTTTCGCTCAGTAAATAAAATATTCAAGTTTAATGGCCAAAGTTTTGAAACATTTAAAGCCCCTAACGAATGGGCTTATTTAGGTATTTGCAATAATGTATTGTATGCACAAGATTATAAGCTTGGTATCATGACGTTTACCAATAATATTTGGCAGCCATTATTTGCTACCAATATTTTAGCCAATAACGATCCAATTACAGCCATTTTACCCGCAACAGGCGATAGCATTTTAGTTACCACGCTTAAAAATGGTATGTATTTGCTTTCTCGTAATCAATTGACTAAACTTACCACAAGTAACGACCAATTGTTTAAAAACGATCGTATTTATGCCGCTACAAAAGTTACGCAACAGTACACGGCTTTAGCTACCAATAATAATGGTGTCTATATTGTTGACTTAAAAGGCAATATCATTCAGCGTTTTTCTAAAACTGAAGGTTTGCAAAACAATAATGTGCTCAATATTTTCCTTGATAATCAAAGCAATTTGTGGCTTGGGCTTGACAATGGTATAGACTTAATTGCCTACAACAGCGCTATTAAACACATTGCACCTGCCTTACAAAATGGCTCAGGCTATGCAGCCATCATTAACGATAACAGATTATACATTGGCACTTCAAACGGCTTGTATAGCGTACCACTTGAAAATAGTATTAAAGATATTAGCTTTAGCAAAGGGAATTTCTCATTGGTTAGCAACACATTTGGGCAAACTTGGGGACTTTCTTCTATAAATAACCAATTACTACTTGGCCACCATGAAGGTGCTTTTACCATCACTAACAACAGCCTACAAAGCATTTCGCCCAATAGCGGCTACTGGAATTTTACACCTACCTCTGCTACTTTTCCTACCAAGCAAATGATTGCAGGTAATTACCGAGGCATTTCGTTTTTTGATTATAACAATGGCAAGTTTACAGAAACATTGCAAGTACCAGATTTTCACGAATCTTCTCGCTTTTTTGCCATAGATAACAACGACCATATTTGGGTATCGCACCCTTACCATGGTGTGTATCGTATTGTAAAAAATACCAACAGCTCATTTACCAATACTAGTTTTGGTACGCAACAAGGCTTGCCATCTTTATTAAACAACCATGTATTTAAAGTAAAAAACGAGGTGGTTATTGCCACTGAAAAAGGCGTTTACAACTATAATGCAGCTAAAAACACGTTTGAACCTTCGGCATTTTACAAAAAGCTGTTAGGCGACCAAAGTATTCGCTACCTGAAAGAAGACCAGTCTGGCAATGTGTGGTTTATTCATGAGAAAACGCTTGGTGTGCTTGACTTTTCGGGTAAAGAACCGATGTTGATTTACCTACCTGAACTGAGTAATAAAATGCTTAGTGGCTTCGAATTTATTTACCCAGTAAATGATAATAATATTTTTCTTGGTGGCGAAAATGGCTTCTTTAATATTAACTACGAAAAATACAAAAGCAATTTACCAAAACTGCAAGTACAAATAAGGGCTGTAAAAATTATTGACAAACGAGATAGCCTCATTTTTGGGGGCTATTTTAAAGATGTGAACGAGGCGCAAATTCAGGATGCAAGCGCTATACCGAGTATTAAAAGTAATTGGAAAACCATTCATTTAGAATTTGCTTCTACCCTATTTGGCTACCAAAGTAATCTTACTTACAGCTACCGCCTCAAAGGTTTTGACGATACCTGGAGCGAATGGACCAACAGAACCGAGAAAGAATACACCAATTTACCCGAAGGCAAATACACATTTGAAGTAAAAGTTCGTAGTAATTTGGGCAACGAATCTGCTGTTTCAGCTTATACATTTACCATTTTACCACCTTGGTATGCAAGTATTTGGGCAAAATTATTTTACCTCATTCTTTTGGGCACTGCCATCTATTATTTTAATAAATGGCAGCATAAGCGTTTTGATAAAAGGCAAGCAATAGCTAAAGAAGAACAAAAACGCCAACTGTACATTAGTGAATTAGAGCTTAGCAAAACTGAAAGTGCATTAGTAGCGCTTCGTAACGAAAAACTAGAAGCAGATATTAATTTCAAGAACTCAGAATTGGCATCTTCTGCCATGCACTTGGTAAAAAAAGGCGAGTTATTAACCAAGATAAAAAGCGAACTCACCCATATTATGAAAGGGCTTGATAATACACAGGCCATTGCAGAAATAAAAAAGCTCATCAAATCGCTAAGTGAAGATGATAATATGGATAAAGAATGGGAACATTTTAGCAAGCATTTTGATAAAGTGCACAGCGACTTTTTGGTAGAACTAAAAGAAAAACACCCAACCATTACGCCTAATGAGCTAAAACTAAGTGCCTATTTACGTATGAATTTATCTACCAAAGAAATAGCCCAACTGATGAATATTTCAGTACGCGGTGTAGAAATAAGCCGCTACAGACTACGTAAAAAGCTAGAATTACCATCAGAAACGAGCTTGTTTGACTATTTAATTGGTATTCAAGGGAAGGTGTAGTGGGTGCTAAAAGCAACGTTACCCATTTTACCCACCACGTTGCCCTAAAGAATCACTACGTCACTAGCTGGACGCATCACGTTGTACACAAGCGCCACCTCGTTATCCATTTGCGAAGCTACGTTACCCTTTTGCGCTGCCACGTTGACATTTTGCCCTACTACGTTATGCTTTCGCCGAGCTACGTTGTGCGTTTGAGGGTCATTTTGACGTAACGTAGTGTTTCAAGAGCATTACATTGCTCGTCATAGAGCCTTCATATAAGCTAGTGTACTATTATTTGCCAGAAAAATTGCTTACACAAAGCTATTTTTTATGTTTTTAAAGAAGCGATGGTTTAACAAAATGGAAGAAACAGATAACCCAACCACCAAACCAATCCAAATACCAGCTGCACCCATATTGTAGGTAAATGCCAATATGTACCCAACAGGAATACCAATTACCCAATAAGCAATAGCTACGTAAATGGTTGGTCGCACAACATCTTTAATACCACGACACAAGCCTACACCTATGGCTTGCGTAGCATCAGATATTTGAAAAACCGCTGCATAAAACAGTAACATCGTAGAAGTAGTAACCACAGCGGCATCATTTGTAAAAATATAAGGCAAATATTTACCCAAAGCAATTAACAATAACCCAGAAATTGCACCGTACAACAAGCCACCAATAGCAGTGCTTTTGCCAATAGCAGCAATAGCCGATGCATTACCACGGCCATACGCATCGCTCACACGTATAGAACCTGCCATAGAAAACCCAAGCGACGCCATAAAAGTGGTAGAAGCACAGTTTAATGCCACCTGATGCGATGCCTGCTGAACCGCACCAAGCCAGCCCACCATAATGCCAGAAATGGAAAAAGCACCTGCTTCCATACAGTATTGCAGGCTACTTGGTATGCCTAGTTTTAGCATCTCTTGTATAGTACTTAGTTTTACTTGCCAGGCTTGCTTGCGCAATTGTATGTACTGTGTAAATAATGGATGCTTTATTACCACCGCTATCATGGCGATAGCTAGTAAAATTCTAGAAATAAGCGTAGCCAAGCCTGCACCATCTATACCCAAAGCAGGCATACCTAAATTACCATAAATAAATACCCAACACAAAAACGCATTTATCGGCAATGAAATGATGGATAAAATCATGGCCGTTTTGGTAAATTGTAAAGCATCTGTAAACTGTTTGGTAGCCAAAAACACCATCATAGGCAGTAAAGAATAGCCCATAATAATGAGGTAGTTTTTTGCCAATGCAGCCACCGCAGGTTCTTGCCCCATATGGTCTACATACAAAGCCAGCAAATGCACTGTTACAGCCAACACCGCACCTGCCACTATACTCAATACCCAGCCATTAAACAATACGTGAGATGATTTTTGGAAATCGTTTTTGCCATTGGCAATAGCTACCAAAGGTGTAATGGCAATCATTAATCCCATACCTATCACCAAAGGAATAGCCACCACATTAGACACCAAAGAAGCCGCTGCTAATTCTTGATAGCCCAATCTACCAATCATGGCTGTATCTATTAAACCGTAAGCAACCTGCGTTAAATTACCCAATATTAAAGGGATGGCAATTTTTAGTGTTGCCCTAAATGCCTGCATCATCATAAGTGGGTAAAAATAGTGGTGTTTGCCTTACGGCAAAGTATAAACATGGTTATCAAACTGTTTCTAAGCCCTAATATCAGCGTTTTCGTAAATGGTTTTTGTGCCGCCATCAAAGCCAATAGCTACCATTTTAGCAGCTAGTTGCACCGATGTTACACCCACATTTGGGTAAATTTTCACCATTATTTTATACAGTCTGCGCATCCATAAATACATACTATTTGGCTCTTTACGAGGCGTTACTGGATAAATATAACCTGGTCTAAAAATGTATGTATGGGCAAATTGTAATGCCAATAATTGATTTTCAGCGATGCCTTTTGCTTTGGCAAATAATATCTTACTTTTTTCGGTGCTATCAGCGCCTTGACCACTTAATAAGCAAAACGTGGCACTCGTATTTTGTTCTCGCAAAGCTTTAGCAAAGGCAATGGTATAATCAATGGTTATAGCATTAAACTCAGCCGCAGGCACCTGACCAGTGTACACACCAATGCAGTAAAAGCAAATATCTTGCTGTTGCAAATCCGCTGTAATAGCAGTATAATCTGTGAAATTATCATGCACCACATTTACCAACTTAGGGTGTTGCAATGCCAAAGGCTTTCTAGTAATGCAAGTTACTTGCGCCACATCTGCCCTATTTAAACACATATCTACAATCAAACTACCAATCATGCCATTAGCACCAGTAATTATTACCTTTTTCATCCGTTACAGTTTATCAAGTTTATAGTAGCCTAAATGCAATTCATCAGCGGTAGTGTTGGTTGTTGGCTGTATTGCAAGGCTGTATTTTTTCTTTAGCGCCTTCGGCAAAATGTCTTTAATCTCAAACACATCATCCACATCAATACCATACTTATCATCAATATGCGATGGTGCACCTGCAAAGCCAGTGTGCTTATAAAAAGCCGTTTGCTTGGCTTGCGCAATGGCAGCATCTTTACTAGTTGCTACTACCAACATTTTATAATGAAATTCGTCAAACTCGCCACGCTTATAACCGCCTAAATTGATAAAGAAGAGCTTGTTAGGTTGGTCAGCAATTACCTCTGATTTTTCTACCACCGAAATCTCAAAACCATCTACAAAGGTGACGGTTCTAAAAGCATCTACATGAATAATACCTTTCGCTTCTGGCCAAAACTCAAGGATTTGTGGCACCAATGCTTTAGGGTTTTCGCCTATGGCAAATAGAATATCATGCTGTTCGGTAAATCGGCCACTTGGGCGACAACCGAGCAACAACATGTAAAGTTTTAAGTCTGGTAAAGCAAACACAACGATGTAGTTTTAATGAGGTGTAAATATCTGTAGTTAGAAAATAAAAATCCCTCAAAGTATTACCTTGAGGGATTGAATGTTTTTGTTATTCAGCGGAGAGCGAGGGATTCGAACCCCCGGACCTGTTACAGTCAACAGTTTTCAAGACTGCCGCAATCGACCACTCTGCCAGCTCTCCGCGTGCAAAATAATAGTGCTAGCCTTGAATAGCCAAATAAAACTCTAAAATATTATTTTTTTGTTACCAAAAAATCGCTGAAAGGCTTGCTATACTTAACTTTTATTTTTTCATTTTTTTTAGACAACACCAAAAATCGCCTTTGATATTATTCTAAAAAAGCATTCATTTAAGTGAAAAATGAGACAATTTGCCTACAATAAAAAAGCGAAACAAAGAGTCTCGCTTTCTATTAGAAGTTGTATAAAATTCTCAAATCGCTTGGTGATTAAACGGCTGCAACACCATTTCGCTTACAACACCGCTGACAGGCTGCTGACATAAGAACCAAATAGCTTTAGCTGCTTCTTCAGCCGCTACCATTTTATCACGCTGAACACGCAAATCTATTGTGTCCCAAAAAGGGCTGTCAACACCACCTAAAAATAAATTGGTGATGCGTATATCGGTGCGTTTAATTTCTTCTCTAATGCTTTGCATCATACCTACTAAGCCGTATTTGCTTGCACTATAAGCCGCAGCGCCAGCCATTGGTACTTTGCCCAATACACCAGGAATATTGATAATTAGCCCTTTTTTCACTTCTTTCATTTTTGGCAAAATGGCTTTAACCAAGTAAAAAGAGCCTATTAAATTGGTATTTAACGTTGCTAAAAAATCAGCCGTCGATAAAGTATCCATTGGTTTAATAATACCTATACCTGCAGCATTCACCACAATATCAATGGTGCCGCAAGCCGCTTGAACAGCTGCTACGGTTTCATTTACAGCCGCTTCATTGGCTATATCCATTACAAACAATCTGTCGTAACCAATACCATTTTCTTGTGCAACAACAGCCAGTTTATCGGCACTTCTACCAGTTATGTACACATTTGCACTACTACCATTTAATAGCTTAGTCAACTTGCCACCAATACCGCCTGACGCACCAACCACCAAAACATTTTTACCTTTTAAGGTTTCCATATCTGTATTTTATAAATTAAAATGATTACTTGGTTACAACATTTACAGTAAGAAATTGTTCTAATCAAAATAACCACATAGACACACAGACAGATAGAAACGGTACATACAGTTTTGAAGAATTGCTATTTTACTTTAAGAAAACTATTGTGACTATGTGTAAAGAAATATTATGGAAGTAAGCATTATTTTTCCGCATCAATTATACCAACAGCATCCTGCTTTAGATAAAAAAAGGCCAGTTTATCTAGTTGAAGAATGGTTGTATTTTAAGCAATATCACTTTCATAAACAGAAGCTAGTGTTGCACAGAGCTAGTATGCAGTTCTACAAGCAATACCTTATTCAGCAAGGCTTTGAGGTGCATTATGTTGAAGCTACTGACACCAAATGTGATATTAGAAAATGTGTTGAACACTTGGCTAATACTGGTGTTTCAACAATACATTTTGTAGATGTTGTAGACAATTGGCTGCATAATCGTTTGAAATCTGCAGCGCAGAAACATCAGGTAGAATTGGTAAAATATGTATCGCCAAATTTCATCAATACGCTTGAAGGTGTGAGCGATTTTTTCGACCAAAAACGCACTTATTTTCAAACAGATTTTTACATACATCAGCGTAAGCAGCAGCAAATATTATTAGAACCGAATGGTAAACCACTTGGTGGTAAATGGACTTTTGATGCAGATAACAGAAGTAAATTTCCAAAGGGCGAAGTGATACCAAAATACGATTTACCAACTGATAACCCATTTGTAAAAGAAGCTAAGGCGTATGTTGACAAGCATTTTGCTAAGAACTATGGTGGCTACAGTGCAACACTCGGTAATTCTAATTCGTTTTACCCAACCACATTCAGCGAAGCAGAAATATGGCTTAACCAATTTTTACAAGAGCGCTTTAGTAAGTTTGGTATTTATGAAGATGCTATGGTTGCAACAGCACCTGTTTTGTTTCACAGCGTTTTAACCCCAATGCTTAACATTGACTTGCTACAACCGCAACAAATAATTAGCGCAGCGCTAGATTTGGCAGCAAAAAATGATGTGCCACTTAATTCACTCGAAGGTTTTGTAAGGCAAATAATCGGCTGGCGAGAATTTATACGCATTGTGTACGAACGTGAAGGCAGCAAGCAACGTACACGCAACTATTGGGGCTTCACTCGTAAAATACCTGCAAGTTTTTATGATGGCACTACAGGTATTGTACCAATAGATAACGTGATAAAGAAGGTGCTACAATCTGGTTACAACCATCATATAGAGCGCTTGATGGTGTTGGGCAATTTTATGTTGCTGTGCGAATTTGACCCGAATGAGGTACACCAATGGTTTATGGAAATGTATGTAGATGCTTACGATTGGGTAATGGTACCAAACGTTTATGGTATGACACAATTTGCCGATGGCGGGCTAATGACCACCAAGCCGTACATCAGTGGTAGCAACTATTTGATGAAAATGAGTGACTACCCAAAAGGTAGCTGGCAAGAAATATGGGACGGCCTTTTTTGGCGCTTTATGCATGTGCATCGCAGTTTCTTTTTACAAAACCCAAGGCTTGGTATGCTGGTAGGCACTTTTGACAAAATGAGTGCAGAAAAGCAACAACAACATTTACAAAAAGCAGAAGCATTTTTAAACACATTACAATAGCAATGAGCAAATTAAAACCACACCAACATCCTGAACAAGGTAGTTTTTTTGAAGCTGAAAATATAGCAACTAGCACCATTAATTTTCCTACAAATTACGATGCTATTGTAGAAAGGATACATCAAATTAACCCGAATAAATACGCTAAGTCGAGGAATTTTATTACTGGTGCAGTTACGTATTTATCGCCATATATTTCACGTGGCGTTATTAGTTTACCGCAGGTGAAAGACATTATTGCTAGTAAATTTAAATTCTACGAAAGCGAAAAACTACTACAAGAATTAGCTTGGCGAGAATACTTTCAAAGGCAATGGCAATTTCATGGTGACAAATTATTTACCGATGTAAAACAAGCGCAGCAAAATGTAGCTCACCATAAAATTCCTACTGCCATTATAGAAGCCAAAACAAGAATTGATGGTTTAGATACAGCTATTGAAACCTTGTATGAGACTGGCTATATGCACAACCATTGCAGAATGTACACGGCCATGCTTACTTGTAATGTTGCGCAAGCACATTGGTTGCAGCCTGCAAAATGGTTGTACTATCATTTATTGGATGGCGATTTAGCAAGCAATCATTTTAGCTGGCAATGGGTAGCTGGTAGTTTTAGTAGTAAAAAATACTTTGCCAATCAAGAGAACATTAGCAAATACACCAATAGCAACCAGAAAAACGGCTATCTAGCCACTAGTTACGAAGAAATAGCTACAATGCCTATACCTAAAGTGTTAGAGCCTATTGCAGATTTAGATTTGCAAACAAATTTACCAACCCAATCACCAATACATTTGGATGCGACCTTGCCATTATTAGTTTATAATAGCTACAACTTAGATCCAAATTGGCATAAAGATAAAGATGCAAATAGGGTGCTATTATTAGAACCATCGCATTTTGAAGCCTATCCTATAAGCGATAAGGTGCTAGATTTTGTATTGCAATTAGCAAAAGAAAATGTACCTAATATACAAGTTTTTGTAGGCGAATTTGATGAATTGAAAGCACTCTATAATTCAACTTTAGGGGTAAGCGGTATTTATTACAAAGAACACCCTACAACGCAACACTATCAAGGTATTGAAGACAATAGAGATTGGCTTTGCCCAACAGTAACTGGCTATTTTCCTAGTTTTTTTGCGTATTGGAAAAAAGCAGAAAAAATATTGAGATATTAAGCGAGCAATAATTTTAACAAGAGTTGGTTTGCAAAAGCAATGCATCTCACTTAATTTTATCGCATGAAACAATTAATCACCATTCTTTTAATAGTGATCCCATTTGTAAGTATTTGTCAAAATAACAACTACGACACACTTGCCCCCTATTTAAGAACGAAAAAGATTCCTGAATTTTCTGTATTAGATTGCCATAGTACTAAAGCCGATAGCATTTGGATAAACAATAAAACCTTACCCACAGGCAAGCCTGTGGTATTTGTGTATTTCAGCCCAGAATGTAGCCATTGTGAATATGAAACTGAAGAAATTAAAAAACACATGGACAGCTTAAAAAATGCAACATTTGTGTTTGTAAGCTTCCATCCAATGGAAAAAATAAAAGCCTTTTACGATAAATATGAGTTGGCTAAATATTCAAATATTGTGATGGGCCGAGATCCTCAATATCATATCCCTTCATTTTTTAGAGTTGAGTTTACGCCATTTGTAGCCGTTTACACACCTCAAGGCAATTTTGTAAAAGCCTATAAGCAAGGCGCTGATATGACTGAATTGATAAATTTTGTACAATAATATCAGACTAGAACTAGTATTAAAAAAATGAAGGCGAAACCACGACTGGATTCGCCTTTTTTTACCCCTATAGCCCTAGTAGAAATAAGAAAAGGACTAAAGACATTTAGTTACTTACTATGAAAGAGTGCGACTATAATAGTTAGTATAATTGTATAGACAGTATACTTTGCTAAAAGGAATGTGTATTTATTTTTCATTACTCTGAAATTATAATGTAGCTAATAATTGTTCTCAACCAGCACAAACCTAATACAGAAAATTCGTAAAACTTAAAAGGGATTTCCCTGTGCTTTTTTAGGAAAATCCCTACAAATCTTTGGGAAAATCCCTGTAAATAATTAGGGATTTCCCTGTTAAAAATTAGATATTTCCCGAAAAAAAGTTAGAGATTTTACCCGAAAAAATTAGGGAAATCCCTTTGTGATTAGATTGAAAAAAAAGCGCAATATTGTAGTGAAAACAATTATCCAAAACAAAAAATTGAACCCATGAAAAAAATGATGTACTTAAATTGCATTGCTATGCTTGGCATTGCAATGTTTACCGCTTGTAACAGTAAACCAGAAAATAAAGAAACTCAAAAACTTAGTTTGTCAGAACAAGCACCTATTGATGAAAGTAGTACTTACAATCATGTAATACCTACAGCCTATGCACTTGCTTGTATAAAAGCATACGATAGTATTTATGATGTCAACAATATTTGCAAAAACGAAAAGGCAATTGCAAAAGCATTTACAAAAAGCATTAGCTTTCCAAGACATGTTGATTCTTTAGACATTTCAAAATGGATGGGAAATTTGGCGAAAGATTCTACAACTAAAGATTATATAGGTGTGAGAATAAGATTGGGCATTTATGTAGATCCTAAAGAGAAAATTTTTGGTCTTACTGATAATATTATTACTAAAATAACCGATGTAGACGCAAAAGGAAATAATAAAGTAGGAAGATTAACTGCATTTTTATGGGCATATAAAACAAAGAAAAATACCAGCAATATGAAAGCTACGGCAGATGAGACTGGTGATGAAGATTTAGGTGATCCGTTGAACCTTGGAGATTTACAACCATAATTGCGAAAAATGCATTTAAATTTTTATCATTTAATACAGCTTTTAAGCCTTTTTGTATCAATTATCTTTTACAAAAGGCTTAAAATCTTTTCGCTTAGCTATTTTATTCCCTTACTTCTATTTACTTGCTTTATAGAAGTGTTAGCATCTAACAAAGCAATTTTTGGGTGGACTAGTAATTATTTTATTTACAATACATACCTTCTTATTTCATTACCATTATACTTAATGGTTTATGGAAAAATGATAGCGCTGAATAAAAAAACTAGAATTATTTATGTAATAATCTGTGTACTTTGCGAGGCATTAATCGTTTTAAATTATTGTTTTTTAGAAGGTTGGCGGGTGTTTAATTCATTATCATTGATATTCATAGAGATTTTACAAATAATGTTTTGTTGTTTATTATTAATACAATTAGCCTTAAACGAAAAACAGGATAACCTACCAATTCTAAAGCACCCCTATTTTTGGATAAATGCTTCTACTTTATTATTTAGTCTTGGAACTTTAGTAATATTGGGCTTACAAAAATACATCGCATTTCACCACATAGAAATAGACGGCAAAAGCATATATAGAATTTTTCTACCTATTTTAAATGTCATTTTATATTCAAGTTATACTTATGCATTTATCCTATGCAAGACGCAGCACAACAAAATGTAATTATCACTATTATTGGTATTATTACTGTTCTATTATTTTTAGGAATACTATTTATTGTAATGCTTGTATATTACAGTAACAAAAAAAAGCAGGTTGAAAAAGATAAAATTGCTATGCAACAGCAATTTTCTGAACAAATTTTGAGATCTCAACTTGAGGTTGAAGAACAAACGAGGCATAGAATTTCTCAAGAACTACATGATAATATTGCAGCCCTAGCTTCTGTAATTAATATTAATTTAGGGCTAATAAATAGGCAAAAAACTAATATACTAAAAGAAGAATTGGTAGAAGAAACCAAACACGTTGCAAAGGATTTAATACTAGATGTCAAACATTTATCCATTAGCTTAGATACCAATAGAATTTCTGACGCTACACTTCCTGAAGCTTTAGGCAAAGAAGTAAAACGACTACAAAAACAAGATAGATTTAAGATTGATTTTACCGTTTCTGGTGAAGAAGCAAATATTATTGATACTAAACGTATCATTATATTTCGTATCTGTCAGGAATTGTTACACAATATTGTAAAGCATGCCAAACCCTCAAGAGTAGAAATTGCGATAATTTATTTGCCAAATCAACTACAAATAAATATTAGTGATAATGGAATAGGATTTGATATTGAAGCCGCTAAGCAAAAAATTAATGGCTCTGGCTTAATTAATTTGTACAACCGTGCCATCATATTGGGTGGTAGTTTATATTTGAGGAGTGATGCAGACCTTGGTACGCATTGCACGCTTAAAGTACCAATTACAGCCTAACTAATGATGCAAAAAACTATCCAAATAGCCCTAGCAGACGATCACACACTTTTTAGAAAAGGCCTCATTCGCTTACTAGAATCTTTAGGTCCACTGTATAAAATTATTATAGAAGCTAGTGATGGCAAAGATTTCTCAGAACAGTTACTTACTAGTTCTGCGATACCAGACATTGCAATTTTAGATATAAATATGCCTAATAAAAATGGTTTTGAAACTGTGCAATGGCTAAGTGAAAACTATCCAAACGTAAAAGTTTTAATCATTAGCATGATTGAACGAGAAGAAAGTATTGTAAAGCTTTTGAAGATGGGTGTCAAGGGTTATTTAAGTAAAGATGTAGAACCTGAAGATCTAGAAAAAGCAATTAACTCCATATTACATAAAGGATTTTATTATACCGATTTTATAACAGGAAAATTACTACACAACCTTATTAATAATGATGCCAAAGTGGATGAAACAGTGCTTAGTGAAAAAGACAGAGAGTTATTACAACTACTTAGCTCTGATTTAACTTATAAAGAAATAGCCCAAAAATTAGATGTAACAATAAAAGCAGTTGACTATCAAAGAGACCTACTTTGCAAGCGATTAAACGTTGTATCAAGAGTTGGATTAGCAATATATGCTATAAAAAATTATATTATAGAAGTATAAAAAAGGCCGTTAATAATTACATCAACGGTCTTAAAAGTGGTTAGAGATTAAAATCAACAACCCTTTATGTTACCCCCTAATAGATATCCTTTAGTTTGATACTACAAAAGAATGTGACATTATAGTAACTAGTTTATATCAATAATATCCGCAATAAACTATCTAAATTTCCAATCCTAATACTAATTTACTATCAGAATTCTTCCTAAAAGATTTCATTTGTAAAGCGTGATACATCACTTTGTAAAAGCGCCTATTAACTTTGCAGAAAAAGGAAGAGGGGATTGAGTTTATAATTATTTTTATTGCATCAAAATATAGTTTTTGAGTATTGGAATATTACTTTTCTATTACTATTCAAATGCCCAGTTTACTAATCTACAATCGGTAAAAGGCTTACCGTCTGATGAAGTCTACGATTTACTAGCCGATAGCAAAGGTTTTATTTGGGCCGCTCACTCGCTAGGTATTAGCAGGTATGACGGTATGAATTTTCATTACGACATCAAATCAACATGCAATACAAGCATTTGAAATGAGTGCAATTGATTATGTTTTAAAACCGATACAACCTGATAAACTAAAACAAGCGATTAACAAGTATAAGGAACAAGCGATTTTCAAATCGTATGAGAATCTGAGTGTACTTACTCAAAATATTCAAACACCAAATATTAAAAAAATTGTCATCCCTGTATCTAAAGGTTTTGAAATACTTAATGTAAATGATATTATCTATATCAAGGCTGAAGTAAGTTATACAAAAATTTAATTAAGTAACAATATCTCTTACACAATGAGTAAGAACTTGAAATATTTTGAAAGTGTATTTGAAACGAATACTTCGTTTGTAAGAATACATAGAAGCTATCTTGTAAACATCAATTTATTACACGTATAATAAAGAATGATGGGTTTTATGCAGTTTTCGATGAAGCTACACAATTACCCATCATTAATGATAAGATTGAAGAAGTAATAAGACTTATAGGCAGTTAAACACTATTGATTAATCATTTCTCTAATTGTTGCAGCAATTATTTCTGCATTTGGCTTGCTAAAATAATCACCATCACTACCATAGCCTGGTCTGTGATTAGTACCAGTAATTGTTCTTGCAGGCACATCAAGCCACTGATAACCACCTTGTTCTTCCATTACTTTATTGTACATAAATCCAGCAGCACCACCTGGTACGTCCTCATCTATAAATACAATTCGGTTTGTTTTCTTAAGCGATTTTAAAATAATATGGTGAATATCGAATGGTAATAAGGTTTGTACATCAATAATTTCACAACTAATTCCTTCATTTTCAAGGCGTAAGGATGCCTCTTCAATAATTCTCAAGGTAGAACCATAAGAAACTACTGTAATATCATCACCTTCATTAATAATTTCTGGTATACCAAGCGGTACAGTAATGTCTAATAAATTAGAAGGCATTTTCTCTTTTAGGCGATAGCCATTTAAACATTCAATTACAATAGCAGGATCGTTGCTCTTTAGTAGTGTATTGTACATACCTACAGCTTGCACCATGTTACGAGGCACACACACATACATACCACGCAATGCATTGATAATCATACCCATTGGGCTACCACTATGCCAAATACCTTCTAAACGATGGCCTCTTGTACGAATAATAACAGGGCAACTTTGCTGACCAACAGTTCTAAAATGTAAAGTAGAAACATCATCAGTTAAAGGCTGTAAACCATAAACCAAATAATCTAAATATTGAATTTCAGCAATTGGACGTAAGCCTCTTAAAGCCATACCAATAGCTTGCCCCATAATGGTTAGTTCTCTAATGCCTGTATCAAAAATTCTATTCTCACCATGCTTAGCTTGCAAGCCTGCAAAACCTTGATTAACATCACCAATCATGCCTACATCTTCACCAAAAGCAAATACAAATGGATTGTGAGAAAATAGCGTATCAAAATATTTATTTAAAATTTCATAGCCATTAACCGATGGTGCATCAAAAGCAGTTAACGGCTTTGTTTCACCTACACGCAACGCACTTTTTATTCCTTCGTTGTATAAAAAGGTATTGTAAAGTTTTTTATTAACTGCTAAAAGATGGTTGTAATAAGCTTTTAATTCAGGAATATTAGGGCTGTTAGATGCAACATCCATTGCTAGTGCCAATGTTTTCATCACATCTTTACGTAAATGCTCTGGATTATTTTGCAAATTGGTAACTAATTGTTGTAGGTAATTATACACCTGCATATCATTTACCGTCATGCTTTTTACAAGTTCAGTTACTTGTGCTACTTGTACTTTAATTGGTGCCAAATACTTTTCCCAAGCATTCGTTTTACTTTCTCTCACTGAAACCTTCGCCTCTTGAGCAATTACATTTAATTCTTCCTCGCTAGCAATACCATTTTCAATCATCCACTCTTTCATCTTTTTAATGCAATCCCATTCTCTCTCCCACTGCAAGCGCTCTGGCGACTTATAACGTTCATGACTACCGCTAGTGCTATGCCCTTGTGGTTGTGTTACATCTTCTACATGAAACACGCATGGTACATGCGTTTCACGAGTTTTGGTTAAACCCTCTTCAAATACTTCGCAAAGGCCAGCATAATCCCAAGCTTTTACTTTATAAATATTAATACCATTAGTACCATCTATTTTTTGAAAACCTTTTAAAGCAGTAGAAATAGAACCTTTTGTGGTTTGGTGCGACTTTGGTACAGAAATACCATAACCATCATCCCACACAAAAATAGCCAATGGCACTTGCAAAACGCCTGCAGCATTTACAGCTTCCCAAAAATGCCCTTCGCTAGTACTTGCATCACCTATAGTGCAAAAGCACACCTCATTACCATTATGGCTCAAGTTTTCGTAACGGTGTAAATGTGGCGAGTTTCTAAAGCATTTAGATGCAAATGCCAAGCCCAATGCTCGTGGCATTTGCGAAGCCGTTGGCGCCATATCGCTGGTAACATTTTTACGATTAGCTAAATCTAACCAATTGCCATTTTCATCTACATTTTTTGTAGCAAAATGCGACACCATTTGTCTACCAGCACTAAATGGATCGTTTTTAATATCTGGATCAGAATATAACTGAGAGAAAAATTGCTCTACACTTGCAAGACCACTTGCAAACATGAAAGTTTGGTCACGATAATAGCCAGCTCTAAAATCGCCAGCTTTAAAAAACTTGGCCATGGCTACTTGCGCAAGCTCTTTGCCATCACCAAAAATGCCAAATTTTGCTTTACCTGTAAGCACTTCACGACGGCCAAGTAAGCTAGCTTCGCGGCTAATTAGAGCCATACGATAATCGTTCAATACCTCGTTTCTAAAACCATCATACGAAAGCATATCTTCTTTGTAAGCCATGTTTACAGTTTGTTCCATACCTCAAAAATAATTTAATCTTCACACAAAAAAACAACCAATTTAGACCAGTGCGGAAAGATAAATAAAATGCGTAAAGAAGCTAATTTTATCAGTTTAAAAATATTAACATTCAAAAGAGAACTAGCAATTGTTAGTTGTTAATTTTTTATTTGCCGAATTTTGGTATAATATTCGCTAAAGTGTCATCGTTATAAATATCTTTACGCTACAAAAAACAAATCTTAGTTATGAAAAAAACCTTTGTATTAGCCATAGCAATGATGGCAATTGGTTTTGCACAAGCGCAAACAACCTCTACAACTACACCTGCAACAACAGTTACTGCACCGCCTGTAGTACCTAAAGACATAGCAAAAACTTTAGAATTTACAAACGATGCATTTGACTTTGGTAAAATACCTGCTGGCAAACCTACAGAGTATGAACTTACTATAAAAAATATTAGTAAAGAGCCTGTAACCTTAAAAAATGTATCTGTTGGTTGTGGCTGTACTACACCAAAATACGAAAAAGATAAAACATTTGGTCCAGGTGAAACTATTAAAGTTACGTTGGGTTTTAGCGGTAACGCAAATGGTCCTTTTAGCAAAACGGCAACCTTGTTTTTTAGCGATGACATGACTAAGCCTGTAACCTTTAAAGGTGATGCATACCAAGTACCTGCAACACCTGCACCTGCTAACTCAGGGACTCAAGGAATGAAACCATAAAAATATACATGATTATGAAACAATTATTATTTGCTTTAGCACTCTTCATTGGTGTAAGTGTAAGTGCGCAATCAAGTGTAAAGTTTAAAACTGCTACACACGCTTTTGGTAAAATAGCACAAAACAAACCTGTTACTTACGAGTTTACATTTACTAACACTGGTACAAAACCTTTGGTAATAGAAACTGCTACAGCAGGTTGTGGTTGTACAACACCAGAATACACGAAGCAACCAATTGCAGCTGGTAAAACAGAAAAAATAAAAGTAACTTACAATGCTGCCAACTTAGGTGCTTTTGTAAAAGATGTTACTGTAAAATTTGCCAACGTAGCAGAACCAACAATACTAAAAATAGATGGTGAAGTTGTTGCTGCAAAAAAGTAATTCTTCATACGAAATTTCATAAAAAAGCCATCGAATTTTCGATGGCTTTTTTATGCTTCTAAATCGCTAATTACTGCTTTACTAATTCATCAATAACAGCATTAAAACCTTTCTTGAAAGCCTCGTAATATGTACCTGTACCAGGCCCATAAAAACCAGTATCTATGCTATGTACCCTACCCTTTTTATCTACAATAATGGTTGATGGAAATACTTTTATAGGCGTTAATTGTGGTAATGTTTTTTCTGTACGTTTTTCATCACTTACGGTAACGCCAGTAATTAATAACGGATATTGCACACCAAAGCGTTCTTTAAACTTGAGTATACTGTTTTTACTTCGTTCAAAATTGTCTGTGAGTTCGTAAGCTAAGCCAATTACCTCAATACCTCGTTGCTTATTTTTATTGTAAAAGTCAGATAGAAAAGCCGTTTCATCCATACAATTGGGGCACCAAGAGCCAAGTAATTGCACAATCACCACTTTATTTTTAAACGATTCATCTTCTATTGAAACAGATTTGCCATCAAGGTTTTTAAATGCAAAATGTAACTTGTTATCAGCCTCATCTTTTAAATACATTGCCGTTGTATTAGGCAACGTAGCAGTATCGTTTTTTACAGCCATAAAGGTTTCTTTACCCAAAAATCCTGAATAAAACACCCCATTTGTAATAGTTGTGGCATTATTGATAATGGCAGAAAAACTAAACGCATGACTACCATCAAACGTAGATAACAATAAAGTATCGCCATTAACCACACCACTTAAGTACCTGTAATCGCCTGTTGGTGTTACAATAGAACCATTTACAACCGCACCTTTTTGCTGAAAAATACCAATGGCAGGATTATTTTTCGCACCAAATTTCATAGCCCATTTACCAGAAATATTTGCTTTAGGCTTAGCATTAATAGCAAATCTACTTGCTGTATTTGCGGTTGCGGTAAAAGGCATTACTACATTTTGCTTTGCACCACTTTTTATCCAAACACCTTCGAGCTTGGTTTTTGTCAGCATTTTCACTCTAAACTGCGATTCAAAAACAGGCATTTGAATAAATAGAGAATCTTCTTTTGTAAAAGTTATTTTATCTACTTTCATTCGCTCAGCACCGTTAATAATATACAATACAGGCTTATTATTTACCTGTTGCCATTGAAAATTAAACACAATAGTATTGCTATCTTTTCGTAGCAATTTTGCCTGCCAAATGCCTTGCTGCGGTACTATTTGACTAAAAGTAATAATCGTTATTAATTGTAGAACAATAAATATTGCTGTCTTCATTTTCATATAAATTCTTAAAATACAAGAATAACAAAAGTCTATTGACTTCATGCACTAAAAACGAAATTATTGATGGTTGATAGAATAAATAATGAACAGAATATGCGCATAAACATTAGATTTGTTGCTATTGAAATTTGCGTCTAGAAAGCATCGGCAATATAGTAGCTTAATGAGTTAGCGACGCAATATTGTATAATTTTATAAATTCATGACAGAACTTTTTATTATTCTAGGCTTGGTTCTATTAAACGGCCTTTTTGTAATGGCTGAAATTGCATTAATTTCTGCACGAAAACCAAGATTAGAAGGACAAGCAAATAGAGGCGATAAAAAAGCAAGAGCTGCACTACTTTTATCTAACAACCCTGATACATTTATCTCTACAGTTCAACTTGGCATTACGCTAATAAGTATTTTGCTAGGTATTTATGGTGAAGAAGGCATTACGCACCACATAAAAAATCTTTTAGAAAATGTAGCATTTATAAAGCCTTACACAGATACTGTGGCTAAAATTTTAATGCTAATAACAATTACTTATATATCATTGGTTTTAGGTGAGTTAATACCAAAAAGAATTGGTATGAGTAATCCTGAAGCGATAGCCAAATTTGTAGCTGCGCCAATGAAAGTAATATCTACCATTACCTTTCCTTTTGTTTGGTTATTAAGCATTTCTAGTAATTTATTAGTGAGATTGTTTGGTATTCAACGCAACGATAATTCTGTAACGGAAGAGGAAATTAAAGCCATCATTACTGAAGGTACTGAACAAGGTACCATTGAAGAAGCGGAGCAAGAAATTATAGAACGTGTTTTTCATTTAAGCGATAGAAATATCACAAGTTTAATGACACACAGAAAAGATATTGTGTGGTTAGATGCAAGTAAAACTGTGGGTGACGTCAAACGTTCGTTACAAGAAGCGATGCACTCAATTTACCCAGTGTGCGATGGCAATATTGATAAAATAAAAGGCTTTGTTTCTATTAAAGAATTATTTACGGCCGATGAATCTGTAGCTATTGGTAGCATTATTAAGCAGCCCATGTATGTACCAAAAAATAATACTGCCTACCAAGTTTTAGAGAAGTTTAAAGCCTCTAAAATTCACCATAGTTTTATTGTTAATGAATATGGTAGTATTGAAGGTTTGATAACTTTAAATGATATTCTAGAAGCGATTGTAGGTGATATGAGTCAGCCTGACGAAGAGCCATATGAAATGACTGAACGTGCAGATGGTAGCTACCTAATTGATGCACAAGTTTCCTTCTACGATTTTTTAAATCATTTTGATAAAACAGAATGGCTTGATGATGGTGACCAAGAATTTGATACCCTTGCAGGCTTTATATTAGACCAATTAAAAGAAATACCTAAAACTGGCGATACCCTTAGCTGGCGTGGCTTTGACTTTGAAATTGTAGATATGGATAGCCATCGTATAGACAAGATTTTGGTAAAAGCTAATGATGAAGATTAATGGCTTATGCCATTAAATCTTCTGCCCCTTCATAGCACTACTTACCGCTTGATCCATCACACGTTCAGCAAATGGTCTAGTAATTTCATTCAGCTCTTCAATTTTGGTTTGAATCAAGTTTTTATCATCCATAGTTAAAGCCAATTGTAAAGCTTGCATGGCTTGCGCTGTACTTGTAATCTCTTCCTTACTTATTAAGGCAGTATTTTTAGTTAAAAACTTTTCTGTTACTTCCAATATTTGTTCGCCTTCTGTTCTTGCTTCTACTAGTGCACGAATTTTAATATCCTCTTTGGCATTTGTAATACTATCAAGTAACATTTTTTCTACCTCTTCATCTGTAATACCAAACTGCGATTTTACTTCAATACTTTGCTCTACACCACTTCTTAATTCTTTGGCTTTTACAACCAAAATACCATCAGCATTTATTAAAAAACTCACTTCTACTTTTGGCATACCAGCAGGCATACCAGGAATACCAGTAAGGTTAAATTCAGCAAGTAAGCGATTGTCTTTCACCAAATCTCTCTCACCTTGAAATACTGAAATACGCATACCACTTTGACCATCTTTATGCGTTGTATATTGCCTACCAACTTTTGTAGGAATTTTAGAATTTCTTGGTATCAACACATCCATTAAGCCGCCCATCGTTTCTATACCAAGGCTTAATGGTGTAATATCAAGCAGTAAAAAATCTTTGTTATTACCAGCCAAAATATCCGCTTGAATAGCAGCGCCTAAAGCCACAACCTCGTCTGGGTTAACAGAATCATTCACTGGTTTTCCAAAGAAGTTAGCTACTGCATTTTTAACTGCAGGCACTCTTGTACTACCGCCTACCATTACAATTGTATCAATATCTGCGATGGTTAGTTCTGCATCTTTTAATGCGCCTTTACAACTATCTATTGTTTTGCTAATTAGAGGCTGAATTAAAGCTTCAAATTCAGTCTTGGTAATACTTAAAACATCACCATTTACCTCAGCAGTAAAGCTATCATTACTACTTAAATACTTTTTAGCCTCTTCTGCTTTTAAGCGAAGTGTTTGAGCTAATTGTTTGTTTTGTTGTAGTTCTTCCTGCGCAATGCCAAACTGCTGTAACCAATGCTGTACAAGCGTTCTATCAAAATCATCACCACCTAAATACGTATCGCCGTTGGTACTTAATACTTCAAAAATACCGTTGGTAATTCTTAAGATAGATACATCAAAAGTACCTCCGCCTAAGTCGTACACAGCGATGGTTTTCTCTTCGTCTTTTGCTAAGCCTAAACCATAAGCCAAGCTTGCTGCTGTAGGTTCGTTTACAATTCTTAATACATCTAAGCCAGCCAATTTACCAGCATCTCTTGTTGCTTGACGCTGCGCATCATTAAAGTAAGCAGGTACCGTAATTACAGCTTTTGTTACTGGGGTTTTAAGAATATGTTCAGCTCGTTGTTTTAATTCTTTTAGAATGAATGATGATAATTCTATTGGCGAATAAAATGTGTTACCAACTTGCACTTTCACCAAGCTCTCGGTATTGTCATCTATCACTTTGTAAGTAAAAAAATCTGCGTTATTTTTTACATCGTTGAAGCTTTTACCCATCAAACGCTTAGCGCTGAAAATAGTATTCTGTGGTTCTGTTTCTAAAAATAATTTTGCCTGCTCACCTACTTTAGGGTTACCTAGTTCATCAAAATGAATAATACTTGGTACCAAACTACTGGTATTAAACTCTTTTAAAGCTACCGGCTGTTTGGTTTCAGGATGAATAATTGCAACCAAACTATTCGTTGTTCCCAAATCAATACCCACTATCATTTCTTCTTCTTGTAAACTACCAGTTGCAATATTTATAGAAATCTTAGCCATAATATTTGTAGATAAAATTTGAAAGCGAAAATCTTAAAGTAAAGTTGCAAAAATAAGCCTAACAACACTTATATGATTGCGAAAGAAGAAAGGAATTGAAATTTACAAAAGTCAATACAGATAACTAGTTGAAACAAAAAAGCTTCACAAATGCGAGGCTTAGTGGGAGTTGACGGGGTCGAACCGCCGACCCTCTGCTTGTAAGTCAGAACAAAGCCTCTATTTTTATTTTCCTTTCTTTTCCTTTACTACATAACTAGCTCATTTTCAATAATTATTTTTCTATTTTCTTCCTTTTTTACTACTTTATTTAGCATTATTTAGTATCTTTATGGTCGCATTTTTGGTCGCAATTACTAAAAAATTATCCAAATGAAAGAGCAAAAAGTTTCAGTTAGCTTCTATTTAGAGAAAACAAAACCGAACAGCGAAGGTAAGTGTTTAATCAAGATGGTTGACTATTGCAACCCTTCCAAACAGGGCAAACGCATCTAAATTTATTTTTTGCATACTTATTAAGTAAAGGCGAACGTTTTGGATAGAAAACATTTATG
>NZ_JBQWIE010000050.1:0-21196 GCF_056745525.1 Parasediminibacterium sp. HNIBRBA5674
TGTTTTCTATCCAAAACGTTCGCCTTTACTTAATAAGTATGCAAAAAATAAATTTAGATGCGTTTGCCCTGCATTTCAAGCTATGTAAATACACATTTTAAAATAAAGACCCGTAAGCGACTTTGGTGGCTTTTAGAAAAAAGGTAAAAAATGTTTTTTTTGATGCAGCAGATAATCTACTTTCGAGGTCTAGGTGTTATCTTTTCAATAGGGGTATTTAAAAGATGCATGTTTTCAAAGCACACGTAAAGTGTGCTTTGTTGTTTTATAATGATTACGTTTTCTAAGTGTAAATAGTGCTTGTTGGAATGATTTTGCTGCGTTTGTAGGCTATGTTTTTGTTAAATACACATTATAATTTGCCCTTTTTATAACATTTTTATTATTACAATATTTTAATTGTACAAAAAAGTTACTTTTAAGCAGGTAAAATTTTAAAACAAGTATTTAAACCGTACCGTATGAGAGGCATTAATAAAGTAACATTGATAGGCAATTTGGGCAAAGACCCTGAAATGACGTATCTAGAAGGCAATATTGGTGTAGCGAAATTTCCACTAGCCACAACCGAAACTTACAAAGACCGTGGTGGTAAATCTATTTCTCAAACTGAATGGCACACGGTTGTTTTGTGGCGCGGCTTGGCCGAATTAGCCCAAAAATATTTACACAAAGGCAGCCTAATTTTTGTAGAAGGTCGCTTGCGTACACGTAGCTGGGAAGACAAAGACGGTAACAAGAAATTTGCCACAGAAATTGTTGGTGATAATTTAATAATGCTAGATAAAAGAGGTGACGGCGGCACACACGGTGAGGGTTTAGAGCACTTTGACGGCGATAATATACCACCAATTACAGACCCTAGCGATAGCTTACCATTCTAAAAAAGCGTTAGTATAGCTTTTACAAATATTTTTGCGACAAGTATTAACGCACTATTGTAGCAAATGTGCTAATTTTAGTGTTATTGTTTAACTAAACCATTGGCTTTGGATTATCATCCCTCGGTACTACAATTTCTTGCTTCACCACTAGCAGCTATTGCGGCTATTAATATGCAAGGCACTACAGTATTAATTATCCTATTACTGAGTTTATTGTTCTTTTCTTTTGTACTAAGCGGTGCAGAAGTTGCCTTTTTTTCGCTCACTTATAAAGACATCAATCTGCTAAAAACCAAGCAGCAAGGGGCTTACAAGCGTATTATTGATTTACTAGAGCATCCAAAAATTTTACTTGGCTGCTTGCTAATAGCCAATAGTTTTATCAATATTGCCATTATTGTTATATCAAACATTTTAATCAGTGACATCTTCAATTTCGAAAAGTTCAACGCTGTTTGGTTTGAATTTTTGATTAAAGTATTAGCAGTAACATTTCTATTGTTATTGTTTGGTGAAGTGATGCCCAAAGTATTGGCTACGCAAAACAATATTCGCTTTGCAAAAGAAGCTGGCCCGGTTGTAGAATTCGTATTTTTAATCTGCAAAAGAATGAGTACTTGGCTAGTGACTTATAGCGATGCGATAGAAAAAAAATTAACCAGTAAAGTAAGTGCTTATAACTTAGAAGAACTTGACCATGCCATAGACATTACTACAAGTACCGACGCTTCGATAAAAGAAAAAAGCATTCTAAAAGGCATTATTAAGTTTGGCAACATTACCGTGAAACAGATAATGAAAACACGGGTTGATGTAAATGGTATTGATAAAGAAACATCATTTACCCAACTACTGAAACTTACTAGTGAACTGCATTACAGCCGATTACCAGTGTATGAAGAAGATTTAGATAAGGTAGTAGGTATGATTCATACCAAAGACTTAATTCCACATCTTGATAAAGCAGATGACTTCAATTGGCACGAACTTATTCGTCAACCATTTTTTGTGCACGAGCAAAAAATGATTGAGGATTTATTAAAAGAGTTTCAAGCTAAGCGTATACACTTTGCGGTAGTTGTAGATGAATTTGGCGGTACAAGTGGCATTGTAACATTAGAAGATATTTTAGAAGAAGTGATAGGCGATATTAAAGATGAATTTGACGAAGAAGAAACTGACTTTAAAAAGCTAGACGATCATAACTACATATTTGAAGGCCGCACCATGATAAATGATGTGTGCAAAGCCATGGACTTAAATGTAGACACTTTTGATGCTGTAAAAGGTGAAAGCGATTCGCTTGCAGGATTGGTACTTGAACTTGCTGGCGAAATACCCACCGCCTTACAAGTAGTGCCTTGTGGCGATTTTGAGTTTACTGTTTTAGAAGTTTTAAAAAATCGCATTCAGAAAATTAAAGTCACTATTAAGCCACAACTTAGTGAATAGTATTTGGTGTGATGTTAAAGACGAATTGAGTATTTTATGAAAAGAAGTTTTTGCCTAATACTTTTACCTGCAATTTATATTCTAGCAATAAGCTGTAATAGCAATTATGTAGCTAAGCCAAGGGGTTATTTTAAAATTAATTTTCCAGAAAAAAAATATCAAGTATTTGATAAACCAGGTTATCCATACACGTTTGAATATCCTGTGTATGCCACGGTACTAAAGGATTCTGTATTTTTTGGCGAAGCCACAGAAAACCCATGGTGGATTAATATTGACTTTCCTCAGTTTCAAGGCCGTATGTACATTAGCTACAAAGAAATTGGCAAGAACAAGTTTGATACGCTACTGAATGATGCGTTTAAAATGACAAGTAAACACAGCACGAAAGCCGTATCAATAGACGATTCATTAATAGCTACGCCAAATGGTGTGCACGGCTTATTTTTTAATGTAGGTGGCGATGTTGCGACTGCTAATCAATTTTTTTTAACTGATACAACCAAGCATTTTTTACGTGGCGCATTGTACTTTAATACCACGCCAAACGCTGATTCGCTTGGCATTGTAAATAGTTTTTTAGTAGATGATGTACGTCATCTCATCAACACATTTAAGTGGCGCAAATAAGATAAACGCACCTACGAAGTCTCTTATTTTTTTAGCGTTATCAAGCGAGTCTTGAGACTCGGAAGAACATACAAAATACGAAGTCAGAGA
This sequence comes from Parasediminibacterium sp. HNIBRBA5674, assembly GCF_056745525.1. Lineage (NCBI taxonomy): Bacteria > Pseudomonadati > Bacteroidota > Chitinophagia > Chitinophagales > Chitinophagaceae > Parasediminibacterium > Parasediminibacterium sp. HNIBRBA5674. The sequence goes on from NZ_JBQWIE010000050.1 coordinate 3,057, forward strand.
CTTCGTACAGCAAATGCATGTGTGGTTAATTTAATCCTTGTTTACGTTTTGCTTTATCCCAAAGCACAGAAGATTTTTGTGTAAAGAAATAGCGGTAAATACCTACCAATACGCAATAATTCATGAAGCAGAAATAGTAAGGAATGAACAAGATTTTAATGCGCACTTCTTTACGTTCTAGCAACCATCCTAAAGCAGCCAGGCTGTAAAAGCAAACCTGCCCAATCATAATGATTGCTAGCAACCAATTGAAATTATCTACTAGCAAATACGCGTTTACAAACACTACCAAAAGCATTAAAAACGGCGTAATTGTCCAGCGCAAAACACGGTGGCTTACATACTGAAAACCAAGTAGTGGCCTAAAAAATGGATTGAATAATTTGCTAGTTCTTATAATAGACTGAATACCACCAGAAGCAATACGTACTTTGCGTTTATACTCTTCTTTTAAATTTTCTGATGATGATTCCATCGCATAAGCATCAGCATCGTAAGCAATTTTATAGCCCTTCATTGCTATCTTCATCGATATCATAAAGTCATCCAACAAGGTATCAGGCTCTACAGCTACATACAAGTCAGTTCGTATGCTAAATAACTCGCCAGCAGCACCAACCACTGAGTAGAATTCAGCATCCCATTTCTTAAGCGCAGATTCATATTTCCAATAAAATCCTTCACCAGCGGTAGCATCATCATTGGCTTCTATTGCTACGCGTTTTTCGCCAGAAACAGCGCCAACTTTTGGGTCAATATAATGCTTAGCAATACGTAGTAAGGCATTTTCATTTAAAAAAGTATTAGCATCAGTAAACACCACTATGTCTGTATTTACTTCGCCCATAGCTCTATGTACAGCATTTATTTTACCACTTCTGCCATCTTTATGTAATAGCTTTATTTGCGGGTATTTAGCAATAACATTAGGTGTATCGTCTGTAGAACCATCTGTTACAAAAATGAGTTGTAGCTTATCTTTTGGGTAAATAAGTTGCAAGGTGTTTTGTATCTTTTCATCAATTACAGAAGCTTCGTTATAGGCAGCTACAATAAGCGTTAATGATGGTGTGAAACTGCCATCTACTAATTGTGTTGGCTTTACAAATAATCGCTTAAATTTTACCAATGCATACAACACAATACCATAACCGATGTAGGTATAAAAAATGATGAAAAGACTCACCCAAAAAATGATGTTCATAGGAATTATTTTAAAGGATAACCAAGTTTGCTACTGTCTACACTATTCGTAATGTTCCACCAAATAGCCTTAAGCAGCCACTTAATAAAACCGCATTGTTTATGCTTAACGTAATTGATGATATTTCGTGGTGTAACCAAACCAATAAAGTAAATTATAAAAACTGAAAACTGAAAATTAGAAGCATTTCTACGCTCAAATAAAATGCGATTACGGTTCATGAAATACTCTTTAATAGCACTTTGCTTACCTACAGAAATAGACTCTTTGTGATAGATTAAAGCATCCATATTTACCCAAATTTCAAAGCCTGAATGTTTCATTCTAGCACACCAATCTAACTCTTCATAATACAAGAAAAAGTTCTCAGCCATTAAGCCTACTTTCTCAATTGCGGCTCTAGTAACCATCATAGCTGCACCATGTGCAAAACCTGTTTTACCAGTTAGGTGTTGGTACTGGCCATTATCAGTTTCAAATTGCCCAAGTTGACTATTTCTAGCAGTAAAATAATTCATCTCAGTGTAGCCTACATATTGCAACATATTAGGCACATCGTAGTAATGTATTTTTGGTGAAACCATTGCTATTATTGGATTCTCTTCTAAAGTAGCTATTAGTTTTTCAATTAAGCCTTCTGTAAATTCAGTATCATTATTTACCAGAAACAAATAATCACCTGTGGCTGCTTTTATACCAATATTATTACCACCTGCAAAACCTGTATTCACTTCACTTCTAATAAACGTTACGTAAGGATATTTTACTTGCCAAGCAGGTATAGGATTACTGCTGCTAGCATTATCTACCACAATTATTTCTATGTTAGCATAGGTGTTTTTTACAGTAATAGAATCTAGCAACGCATCTGTTACATGGCTGTGATTAAAATTGACAGTTATGATGGAAACTTTTTTCAAAATAGTATGTAGCAGTTAGTTTTAGGCAATAGGTTTTGATTACGATAGTTTGGCTTTTTTAAAAGGCAGCTTTGGCAATATTTTCTCGTAAAATAAGTTTCTACTTTCTACAAAACCTGTTTTCAAAATACCACAAATGGTATAATCTATATGCTTGCGCAAATGGTAATAGCCAAATAACAAACCAGCCAATGTAGTAAACGGTATTGCAATTGCAGCGCCCCAAATATTTTGTAACAGCAAAATACCAAAATACGTTACAGGCACATTTGTAGCAAGCATTACTAGCACTTTATAAAAGTTTACTTTCTGCTGCTGAATGATATCAAGCGTTACGCCATTAAACCTATCAATTGGATATAGAAAAGACACAACAATCAACATGCGTAAAATATTGGCAGCCTCTGAACCCGCATATTTACCACCACCAAGCAGCAATACTGCATAATCTGCACCAAACAGTACCACTATAATTATGGGTATAAATGCAAGGCAAAGCATGCCTGCATACTTTTTAGTTACATGCACTAAGTGATACATGTTGTTATTGTTATAGGCTGTAGCCATTGCACTCATACCTGTACCTACAAAACTACGTAGCGGTATTTCTACTATTTCCATTAATCGCTGTGGTGCATTGTAAATGGCCAAAGTAGCAGGGCCGAGCATAAACGTTATCAAAAATGTATTTACTGTACTTAGCAAATTAGCACTCATGTTGGTACTAAGGCTATACTTGCCAAAGTGCGTAATTTCTTGTACTAATGCTTTGGTTTTATACTGTAGCTTATTAATTTTAGAATAACCAAGTAGTAAAGCAACTGTACTTGTAACCACATTGGTAGCTACATTAACTAATAAAATATTTTGCAAACTTGCTTTGTGAAGTAACGCTAATACAGCAATTGTGGCTATCATACCGCCACTGTTTATAAAACGTAAGCCTAGTATTTTTAAGTAATCTTCTTCTGCAATTAATATCCAAAAAGTAACAGAAAATGGTAGTGAACTAATGAACGTAATACCTAGCCACTTTAATACTATCAACAGTTGCTCGCTGCGTATAAAGCTACTAAAAGCCAATACCACAAAGCTTAGCAAGGCGATGCCAAGTGTTAAAGCTATTGCCAAATACCACACAGAACCAAGCACAGCATTGCCTCTTTCTTTTGTGGTGCCTGCGTAGAATTTTACTGTTGCGGTAGTTAAAAAGCCATTACGTATGGCATCAGCCAAGCCTGAAATAGTGAGGAAGAAAAACCAAATACCCATGTCGTTTTTAGACAGTACACGATAGAGTAATGCAATAGTCAATACACTAAAACCAGAAATAACCAAATTACCTACTAGCGCTAAGAAGTGCTTATTCTTAAATTTTGATAGGTTCATTGGATGAGGTTTTAAGGCTGATGACAAGTTGCAGTAAAGTTAAACAAGCTGTGGATTGCTAGCATCAATTGTGTTTAAAATTTCTACATCAGTAGCTTCATTAAATTTTCTAGCAAATAATTTATAACTTTGTAGCAAGGTGTCAGCATCAGCAATCGTAAATGTTTTAGGGCTTGCACCACCTAGTGACCAATCTATATAGCGCAGATTATCATTTACCATTTGTTCTTTAAAGGGCGAATTATACAACAGTGTTTGAAACACAAACTCATCGCTGCCCCAAGTGAAGCTAAAGTAGCGCCTTAATTTGTGGTTAGTAGCAAGCGTTGTAACAATATATTTTGCTTGCGCCAAAGTAATACTAAACCATTGTGACCTGCCTACAAACACTAAGTCTTTTGGTGGTTTTCTTTTGGGCAAAAGCTTGTTTAGTAAGGTTTCTAGCTTTGTACTACCTGCAAATGGATAATTGGTAAGATAGTATTTAGTAAGCCTTGGTATGGCTTCTCGCCATACATCATTTACCGAATAAAATTCCATAAAAGCTTTATTAGGATTGACTTTGAAAAAGTCTTGAATTACTGCATTACTTTTTAAAGGATAATCTTGACCACTTAACAAGGTGATATAGTCATAAGGTTTACCAGATGCTAGCATTTGCTCAAAACCGTTAACTGTAGCTTGCACAATGCTATAAGCGCCCCAATACACTTTTTCTCGTTTAGTTACAAAATACGCGTTTGGCAATGCAGCTATCAGCATAAAATCTGCAAGCTTGGCTTTTGCATCAATGTGTATGTAAATATCAGTTTGGCTATTTGAGAGTTTTTGTACAAGCCTTTGTAGTTGCGATGGGTTTGCGTGGGCTAATATCAGGTAGGCAAGGGGCATTTTAGGATGGATTGATTTTATAAAACTTTTCAGTTACTACAATTAATGATGAAAGTAATTCGTTTTAGGGTTTCGACCAATTGTTTGGCAATAAAAAGTGATAAGAAGTGCTTTATCTAATTTTTTATTTGCAAAGCAAAATCGTTTACAATACATACTTTTACAGCCCTGTAACAACCTAATATGAACAAACCCGTTAGCCAGAAAATATATTTTCTATCCTTTTTCTGCATGGTATTGTTGGTTTTTATTCATGGGTATAATGTAAACGATTTGCCATTATACGCTACCTCTACAATAGACGAGCCTTTTACTATTACAAATTTCATAGAGTTTTTCTTTGCGAATGGTTTATTACGGTTTAGAATACCATTACTCATGATTATCTCAGGCTACTTATTAGCTTACAAACCCAATATTACCTACATAGAAATTATCAAGAAAAAAGTAAGAACCCTATTACTACCCTATTTACTTTTTAGTGGTATTGCTATTGTTTTCATGGCAATTATTGAACACTTTTTATTGCCAAATAGTACTGAAGGTTTATGGGGTAAAAAAATAAGCACTTACACATTGCACGACTTTGCCTACAGATTGTTTATCTCGCCAATCCCTTTTCAGTTGTGGTTTTTACGAGTAGTATTTGCATTTGTTGTTTGCTATCCTATTATCAAATATTGTTTACAAAAAGCACCAATTTGGGTGTTGATGATGTTGTTTATATTGGTTACTGGTTTAAGTAACAACCATTATACGCTTGTATTTTATTTCGCAGTAGGTATGTATTTACAAATGCAAAAAGTAGATATTACTACTAAGCCTGATTTTTTCAATGCGCCATTTTGGCTAATTGTAGTACTGATACTAGTAACCCTAAAAACTTGGGTAGCTATTTATGGCAATTACTACTTTAGCAGTTTTACAAACGCTATTCTACAAGTTATACATGTAGCGCACATTATACCAAGTATTTTACTAGTATGGTTTGGGTTAGATAAGCTGGTAAATTACTGCATGAGTAAACCTTGGTTTTTATCTATCATCGGCTCATCCTTTTTTATATATGCTTGTCACGAACCTTTATTGACTATTTTAATTAAGCCGTGCATCGCACTTCTTGGTGGTGATGAAATGGCAAAACTAATCGCCTTTTTCACGCTACCTATAATAATGATTGCTTTTTGTATTGGCTTAAACACAGTAATAGCAAGACTTTCACCAAAGCTACACAATGTACTTACTGGTAGCAGAGGTCAAATGAAAAAGGCATAAGCTTATTTACTCAGTAACTTATTCAGGATATTTTTTAGCTTTTTTATATAGCGTGATGATTCGCCAATAGGCTTAAAATTCTTCCAAGCGGTTTGCTTTAAGTAGCTATAGAATATCTGCTTAAATGTTTTGCTATAATTGTAGGCTTTATAAATGGGCTTGCGTTCTACAAAATGAATCAAGTATGGATTTTCAGCCGTTTCAATAGTTGAAAAATGATTCCACAATGGATCTAGTTCTAACCACTGATTCGCAAGCACTACGTTCAAACCATATTGGTCAGGGTAATTGGCAAATTTTTTATGTTGTTCTATACAATCAATAATTTTCTCGGTTACATTTTGCTCTCGCCACAACTTAGTATTCATTACCAATAAGCCAGTATTAAAATAACGTGTAGTGCCTGGCAAGCCAAGTTCTTGATAGTTTAAAACGCCACCCCAGCTATTGTCGAATGTGATAATTCTTGGGTCTAAAACAGCAGCAACTACATGCTGGCTTAAGTCTATATCAAACAAGGTAGACACGTCTTTCTGCACAATCATATCTACATCTAAATACAATACAGTTTCTATTTCCGCAGGAATAAAATACGGTATAAACAAACGCATGTAAATATTTAAAGGATACGAACTTCTATCCAATGGCAGCTTCATCCCTACTGGAATTACACTTGCCATTTCCTTCCATACAAGCGTGGTAATAGCAGTATTTACAGATTGTTGAAGCTTCTGTTTATTCGTATCGTTTACATTATCTGCAATAATAAATATCTCTATCTTTTTATCGGCTGCAAGGTTGGCTTCTATCGATTTTATTAATGCTGCAAGCAAAATAATGTAGTGATTATCGCAAGCAACAACAATGGTTAATGGTTTCATGTCTTTAGTTTATATTTCTTTAAATAGTAGCTTTTACAGCGTCAGCTCTTCTATTATCAATTGTTTTTTTACCAAGGCGCATAAAATATTTTTCAAAATATTCGTACACCAAGCCACTTAACGGTATTGTAATGGCGACAGTTACAGCTATTACCGTATAAGCATTCCAATGTAAATACTTTTCGCTAACACTATGCACTATTATGTGTACCAATGGATGTATCAAATAGATGGCATAACTCGTATCACCTAAATACTTGAGTGCCTTTTTTAAGAAGCTAGGAAAAAAGCTAAACTCACTGATGTAGAACAAATAGCACATAGCAATTACAAAGGCAGATAGCACCAATCTTGTAACACCTGTTACTAGCACTACAGGTTCACCACTTTGTGGGTACAATGCAATAACAGCAAAGCATACAGCGATTAATAAAGGTGCTAACTTTACCAACCAATCTGCAGGCTTTTTAAGCGTAGCTATATAAATGCCTATGGCAAAATAGAAGAACTGATTGAATGGATTGACGTACTTAGACCATTGATAACCGAGGTTAATGGTTGGATCTATTAGCTTAAATGTAAAGGCACAAAACGCTGCAAAAATGAGTGCTACAGCAATTAGTAAGTAAGTCTTGCTTATTCTGTAAATGAAAAATAAGACAGGAAAAAATACATAAAAAAACAACTCATTACCTATAGACCAAGCACCATTGGCTTCAAATGCATCAGAACGCAACATACCTGGCACAATGGTGATGTTAACTATCAAATGCTTGATGGTGTACATTTCTGGGCTTGATTTCAAAAGATATGTAAACAAAGTAGCCAACCATAGCAATGGAAAAATGCGAAAGAAACGTTTTAAGTAAAATTCAATTAAGCTGTTTTTATTAAGCTCTAATGATTTGGTGTTGGCAATAAATAATGTAAGACCGCTTAAGACGTAAAATATAGAAACGGCATAAATTTTTACACGTGCAATAAAGCTACTCGCATCGCTTTCGCCAAAGCTAAACAAGCTTAAATGGTAAAACATAACACCTGTAGCAGCAAGACCACGTAAGTAATCCAGCGATTCGTTGCGCTTAATGGGTGAGGCGATTGGTTTCATAGTTTGGATGTTTTTTTAAGGTTTATTGGTTTTGTACAGAGTTGATAGCTTTATAAATGTCTTTCACACTGTTTTCCCATGTGTGCGATGTAGCAAATGTTTTTCTCGCATCAGCTAAAACTTCGTTGTTGTCTGCTAACGCTTTTGCAATCAATGTTACATAATCTTCTTTGCTTGTAGCCAAATAGACATGGTCGCTAAAAATGCTCATAGCTTCTGTTTGTGTAGCTACTGTTGGTTTGCTTGCAGCTAAATATTCATCTATTTTTCTCGGATAATTACCTATAGTTACAGCGTTCACTATTTGTGGATTAATACACACATCAAACGCATTAATATAAGCTGGCAAAGATGTTGGCGGCTTGCTACCTAAGAAATGTACATTAGGTATTTGGTGCAAGCTACTAGCTTTAAAGGCATCGTCTTCTGGCCCTACCAATACTATTTGCCAAGTAGGTTGTTCTTTGGCTAAGTGTTCTATAATGGCCATATCTAACCGTAACGATTGTAACGCCCCTACATAACCAATAATAGGCTTAGTTATTGGCTTTATATCTTCTGGCATTATGGTAGCTTCTGGCTGCGCAAATAAACCTAAATCGCAACCTTGCCCTACATAAAAACTTTTAGCATTGTATTGCTTACAGTAATTAGCTAGATAGGTTGAATTAGCTACAGCAATATCACTTTTAGCAATCAACAATGGCTCTAATTGAGTACCATGTTTTTTCCAATAATCTACCGCAAGCATAAAATCTCTAGAGTAATAAATACTTATTGAAGGCTTTAGTAAATCTGGCAAATAAAAACAACGAAACATATCGTTATCGTTAAAGAGTATCACATCTTTAAAACCCAATGTTTGTATGGCTTTGCCAATACTTTTAGCGAGTTTTTGATTGTTGCGCTTATTAAAAATATCGAACAAAAATTGGCTAGGCAGCCAGTTAATAGATTCAATCATTTCATCTGGAAACAAATTCCAAAGATTGTTTTGTATAGCTACAAGAGATGGCTGTTCACCTTTAATTACAGCAATTCTTTTTTGCACTTTCGCATCTGCTTTATGGCGCAGCATGGTAATTCTATCCAATGGCGAATTCACATACAGCACTCTATTATGCTTGGCAAATTCTAGTGCAATATCTTTACAATTACTACCAATTTCAACATCCCATGGTTGCTGACCAACCACCACAATGTCTCTATTGATAAGGGTTTCAGGGTTATGCATAGCTAAGGGATTTTTGTTGTTGCGCTTCATCTAACCGCAGGGTTACATTTATTAAAGCAATGGTTAAGTAAAACACCACATTAGATGGATATTGAACCAAAGCCTCTTGTGGAAAATTTGCAATATTCCATGTAAACACCATTAAGGTTGCCGCCAAACAATACGACTTAAGTTCAGGGTCTTTAATTTTAAAATAGTTGTCAATACCAGTTTTTATGATAGTAAAAATCATGCAACAGAAAATAAATAAACCTATCCAACCAAGCTCTACTGTAGTACGTACATAACCACTATCTGGTGGAAAATTAGATAAGTACGAACCTGGTGAAAACTTCTTTCCCCATTCACCTACAGAACCTAAACCGCCACCCATTGGATGACTCCATACATATGGCTTTATACGTGCTTGATTAATTTTCCTTGCTTTATAAGAAGCATCTTCATTGGGTCTAAAAGCTGTTTGAAAACGTAGAATGTTTTGATTAGAAGTTGGCATTACTATTAAGAAGCCAATAAATAAAGCAGCCACAATACCAAACATCAAAATTTGTCTACTAAACTTTAAAATGCAATACAGCATTAAGCCTGCTGGTACCAAAGGAAAAGCACCTCTTGTACCAGAAAATATCATATTGACCAAAAGGATGGCAATAATAATAACGAGGATAAATTTCTTAATGGGCTTTAATGGTCCTGTGAGTAAGCCTACACATAACAAACTCGCAATAGCCATGTTATAAGCAAAGGTTACAGGATCGGAAAAAACCGAGTACTTGCGCCAATGACCTGCTAAAAACAACAGTAAAGGAATACCTGGCGAATTGTTGTAGCGTTCTTCAAAATCTGCAAAGCCTATAAACTCTTGCTTGGCCGCATACAATGCTGCAAATACCATAAAACCAAGCCAACATTTTAATATTAATTTGATGTACTTTTTATCGTTGATATTGTACATGAATATAAAGTACATCATAGCCACAAAAGCCATATTTCTAATGGTGTAAACCCATGCTAAACGTGAGTCTGCAGCAGGATTACCAAACTCTAAAATGTTGTAAATAATCCACACCAAAATCCAAGTACTAATGGGGTTTTTAAAACGAATCCAATTGGGTTTTATAGCTTGCTTTTGCTTAATAAACAAGCCAAGTATAAACAAAGCTAGCATGCCATCCATTAATGTACCTAATGGAAAAGTAACGCCATAGCGCAACCAAAACATAATGGTGAAAGCTAGCATTAAGTAAACAATAATGCCAAATTTTGGATAGATAACTAAGCCAACTACAATTGGTACTGCTACTAAACCAATCGCTATTAAAATGGCAAACGTAACACCAGACTTTGCAACTAACATTGCTAATAAACATGAAACAATTGCAAGCAAAGCAATACCATATACATTCAGCAACTTTTCTACCAGTATGTATTGCCTACACTTGGCTTTAAAGTATTGCCATCCCTTTTGTTCGGGTGCTTGTAATGGTATGTGCAATTGATCAATCAAGGTACTAACATTTTAAAGAAAAAAAACACCACAATTAACAAGGCAAATGCTACCGCTACTTTGTGTGTAACAGCATCTATTGCTGCTTGACTTTTCGCTTTAAGTTCAGGCGAATTATCTACGGTTTTTTCTGGTTCGGTACGCATGGTTGGTACTATTACATCTTGGTTTAGTTATTACTTTTTATATCCTCAATACTTGTATCTACAGCATGTGTAGTAGCTACCGAAACTTGATTGGCTTTGGTAACTTTTAATAGCGACAATACTTGAAAGAACATAAACTTTGGAATATTAATCAGCGATTGATAAATACGTTTATCGGTATTAGACACCAATAGCGACAATATAAAACCGAAAACGAATAGCCCTAAACCTATTAACCAATACAAGGCTACTAAAGGATTCAACACCACATTTGCAAGCATACAAGCAACTGATAATAACAGAAAAATAAACAAGGGTGGGCGTAATAATACCAAGCCAAAAACCAATTGATTCCAATTAAAATTGGTAATGCCTTTTGCCAATATTACAAACCCAAATTTAAAATACTTGAACCAAGTGTTTATCCATCTTGCACGTTGTTTTACCAATTGATCACTACCAGTTGTTTTCTCATCGTACACAATAGCGTCTTTGGTAAAAGCTATTCTATGTTTCCTAAGCAAAATTTCCTTCTGCAATACTTTATCAAAGCCAGCACCAGTAATATCCAAATGTGCTAGGCAATCTTTATACAACTGCACGGTAAAAGCCATACCAGAACCTGCTAGTGTGGCCGACGAACCTGCACCAAACAATACTTGACCATCGTAAAAATGATAGTACACATCTCTTGCAGCATCAAGGCAAGCATAAATAGTGTTTAAATTTTTAGCTTTACGTTCGCCTTGCACAGCAGAAAAACCAGCATCAAAATATTTGTTTAGTTCTAGTAAATAATTCTCATCAACAAGGTTGTCACTATCAATAATGGTAAGCCTTTCGTGCTGCCTTTTAAAGCGATTAATGGCGTAAAAATGCGACCTAGTATTGCTTGCCAAAGTTTCTTCTGGTCTTAGTAAAATTACTTTATCACTATCAAAATGTAAATTGCTTATATCACATTTATCAGCTACTATGTACACCAAGTAGTTACTGTATTTGAGTTTTAAAAGCGATGCTACTACAACTGGTAGTAAGGCTGTGTTTTCGTAAGCCGTTACAATAATGGCATAATCTGCTTCAGTTGTAGAGCTTGATTTTACAATGGATTTATTTGCCAATAAATACAACAACAATAGCACCAATGGAAACACCAAGTTGTAGCCAATAAATACTTGTATAATAGCCCAAATGATAGGAATAATGGATTGACTCATCTTGCACAGGTATTAGGATGATTGGGTAGATTTTTTAGGCTTTTTAAACTTCAATTTATCGTTGGTAGTTTTTGTAAGTACCCAGCCTATAAACTTAGGTTGTAGCGATATAAAGTAGTTAACAAACTGCTGTGTAACAGGCGTAATGGTTTGGTGCGCTTGAAACACAGATACCACTTTATCACCAAAAGCTATCCACTCTTTTGCTTTGTTTAAGTTTTCTAGCGCTGGTATTTCTATCAGTACTATATCATAATGTGCATTAAGTGCTGCAAGCTTTTCTGTTACATTTTTCTCATCGCTTATTTCCAGTAGCGATACATCTGTACCATACGTACCTATTATATCTACAGCATTACCAGTGGCAAAAGCGGTGGCTGCAATTTTACCTGATAAATAATCTTCTAAGTAATAGGTTGGCTTTGCAATGTCTGTAATAGACGCATTAGTAAAGTTGCCGTCTATAACCAGTATTTTTTTGTTAATGATAGAATAAGCATAAGCAAGGCTTAGTGTAAATATGGTTTTGCCTTCGCCATTTTTCATACTTGTTACAAGTAGTAACTGATGGTCACTAATTTCTGTATCTACCTCATAACGTATATCTCTCAAGCGATTTTTATAGTACATACTACCTTGGCTTTTATCGGCCCACAACTGTTGCAGCTGTAACATAGAGTGGTGCAGCATTGGTAAATAACCTAGTGCAGTGATGTCTGTTTTATTGGCCAATTCTTTTACCGTACCTATAGAATCATCCAAATAAAACAGTACAAAAAATATAACCAAGCAAAGTATAAAACTTACCAAGCCAGCCAATATCATTAGTAGCATTTTTTTGCTAGCGAGCTTAGGCCCAGGTAATGCTTTTTCTATTTGCTTTAAATGAATTGATAGTGTAGATTCTAAAGCTGTTTGGTTGTATTTTTTAAGTATCTCAATGTACTCTTTGCTAGCAAAATCAATCGATTGTTCATAACTCTGAATTACCGCTTCGTGTGGCACTAATTTATCAAATCGAAAGTTCAATTTTGCTAGCTCTTGTTGCAAAGTAGTTAAGCTATATTTTGCAATATCAAGCCCTATTTCAAGCTTTACTTTTTCTAGCGCTAAGTTTTGCTTTACAGCTAATGGATTGTGTATGTACTTGTCGTTCGCTTGATTAATTTGAAACGTTAATACTGCAGACATAGAATCTACCTTGGTCTTATATCTTGGACTAAAATTGCTAGTGATATAATCATCGTTTAGCTGCTTCAATACATCTTTGGTGTGTACAATTTCTTGGTTAATATTGGTAAGCGCTCCCTCCATATACTTTCGCTCTGTGGGGTTAAATTTTGCGTCAATATTTTCTATAGCACCTTTGTATGAGGCAATGTCTTTTTGTGTTAGTTCTATCTTAGTTTCAAAGTCGGCTAATAAACCATAAAAGCTTTTGGCTTGCTCATTTAAGTTTAGTACGCGGTTATTAATTTTATAGTTTTTAAGCAAGGACATATAATTGTCCATCACGGCTTTTTTCTGCTTAAGAATGCTGTCTAAAAAGTTAACCGCTTCTTGTCTGCCTTTTTTAACTATTTCTGAGTAATATTTAATGCTTTCTTCGCACTCTACATTACAAATGGTTGCAGATAATTCTGCCGAAGGCGATTCGTATTCTATATTAACATAGTCGCTATTATTTGAGCGATAAATAACCAATTTCTTCTTCAATGTTTGGTCATCGTAACCCATACTCTCAAGCACTTTTTTCAAGCCTCTATGATCACGGTTGTTAATGTCTAAAGATTGATTTGTGCGATATAATTCTGTAAAAGTTTCTAGCGCATGTGCCTTAGCATCTTTATTAAGCTCTTTAAATAATTTATTGTCTTTTAGGTAAGGTGTATCTTTCGATAAGTCGTGGATAATTAAGCGATACGATACTTGTTCTAACACACGTTTTAGCTGCATCATTTGCATAATGTTACTAAACTGCTGATTGATTTTAGATTCTTGATCGTTGTTCTTGCTATCATCTAAAACAAATTGCTCCGATTGATCTACTAAGCCTGTAGCCATAGTAGCTTTTGAAGCATAAGCGTCGGGCATTTTGCGTACCAAAAAATAAGTAATACCTATGGCAAATAGTGGCACACCTAGTAAAACGTACTTGCGCTTTTTAAGTAATTTTATGAATTTAGGTAGTTCCATTAATGAATGTCTTCTAGTTTTTTACCAATAATTTCTTCTAATGTACTCTTTGCTATTAACACATAACCTTCTGCCGACAAAATGGTTTGTCTTTGCCCATTTAGTTCTACAATGGCTTTGGTATAGTTTTCCAAGGTTTCTTCACCTCTTTCAAATCTATATTTAGCCTGCTTATGCAAGGCATCTATATCTAATAAAGTTTCTCGCTGAAGTTTTAATACGGTCAACTGTTGTACATAACGGTAGTACCTACTTTTTACCTCAGCTTCTATTGCCAAATTATACTCTTGTTTATTTAGTTTGGCTATTTCTAATTCAGATTTTGCCTGCTTAATATTATGCGGCTTTAATAGCAAGTTGCCAATATTAAAGTACAAACCAAACTGCATACCTGATAGTGTAGGGCTTACAATAGTAGTAGCATTTGAAGGACTGTAAGAAAACGAATAGGTTAATAAATCGTACCAAGAAAGCTTTGCTTTTTTTACACCTTCTTCAGCAATATTTACAGTATGGTTAAAGGTTTTTACTTTGGGGTAATATACTTTGGCAGTATCTATTAGCTTGCGCAAAAGCGCCGTATCCATTTCTTTCATCAATGACTCTTGCGAAAATGCCATTGTACTTATTGTAAGTAGTAATGCAGTAAGAAGCAATTTCGGATAAGCAAGCATAGAAGCAGTATGTTGATTAGGTTGGGAGAAATTGAATATGTTTGTAAAGTTACTGGAACGCATTTTTTAATTTTAGTTTTAATTTCCGGCTATTACACTGCTAATCAATATTCCTAAACCGCTATCCTTACACTTATGCAGCTTAAATCCATCATCGATAAATATCCTTCTGCCAAGCAGTTCATCCATAGGTTATTAATTCCTAAAAACGAAGCTAGACCTAGGCTTTGGGTAAAATGGTTTGTCAATCCATTTGTACATAAGCGTGGCAAAGGCGCTAAAATAAGAGCTCGTACAAGGCTTGATGTGTTACCTTTCAATCCCTTCTCTTTAGGCAGTTATGCCACTATAGAAGATTTCTGTACCATTAACAATGGTGTAGGCGCTGTGCATATTGGCAACCATACACTCATTGGTATGGGCAATACTATTATTGGCCCTATCACTATTGGTAAAAATGTTATTTTAGCCCAAAACATTGTAGCTAGTGCACTTAATCACGAGTACCGAGACATTAACACACCCATACAATACCAAACTATTTTAACTGCACCGATTGTGATAGAAGACGACTGCTGGATTGCTGCTAACGCTGTTATTACAGCCGGCGTGACTATTGGTAAGCACAGTGTTATTGCTGCTGGTGCTATTGTTACCAAAAGTATTCCACCATATTCTGTAGCAGTAGGCAACCCTGCAAGGGTAATAAAGCAATATAACTTTACTACTAACCAATGGGAACGAGTTTAAACACTCTCGCTTTGAAACAAAGCAGGTATTGTTTTTAGTATCAACCTTATATCGTTTACAAAGCTGTGATTCTCGGCGTATTTATTGTCTAGCATCAAGCGTTCGTCTTCGCTCATTTCGCCCTTACCTCTTTTTTCTACTTGCCACAAGCCTGTAATACCTGCTGGTGCCAAAAAGCGTAAGGCATATCTATCAGATGTTAGTTTTTCTGCCTCGTACAATGGTAATGGTCTGTTACCTACAATACTCATATCACCTATAATAACATTCCATAGCTGAGGCAATTCATCTATACTTGTGTTGCGTATAAACTTGCCCACTTTTGTAATTCTAGGATCATTCTTAAGCTTAAAGAAAGCAGAGTTAGCCTTGCTGCTTTTATTCTCAATATAGCTTTGCTCGCACCACTGAATATTATCGGCGTAAATAGGGAATCTACAAGCAATATCAGCGGCTTTACATTCTGCACAGCGTACATCTAAATCATCTGAAATAGGTATCTCTTCTTCTTTATTAACTGCATATTGGTTTAAGTGCTTTAAATCTTTTAGGCGCTTATCTGCATCAGTAAACATTGAGCGAAATTTATAGAACTTAAACACTCTATAGCCTGTGCCTACACGCAGTGCGTAGTAAAATGCTGGGCCTTTAGATTCAAGTTTTATCCATAAATAAATAATTAAAAACAATGGCGATAAACAGATAAGTGCTGTACCTGCAAATAGTATATCAAACGCTCTTTTTAAGAACTCTGTTTTGTATGGGGCAAATGCTTTGTGCTGTTGTTTATTACTAATTTTTCCCCAATTGGCTATTAAGAAGTTGAGCCTTGTTTCTATACTTTCTGCATTGAGCGGTGTGGTAAAAAGCTCTGCTACACCACTTTCTAAAGCAAGCTTGCGTTTATGTTCAGAAAGTTGTTCTTTAGGTAGTATTAGGCAAAATGGCGTGCTTAATAATTGTCGCTTTTCTAGGTTTTCTAAAAGCGAAATACCATTTACAGATAGTACATCGCTTTGCGATACAATGGCTACTATTTGTAGTTTATTCTTCTTCCAATTGTTTATGAGTTCTATACCATTTTCAAAATACATGATAGTTCTACCACCAAGTTGGTAAGCATCAAACGATGTTTTGGTGATGTTATCGCAATTAATAAGAGCGATAATTTCTGTATTGGTTTCTGCTGGGTTCATGGCTAATGGATTTTTAAAGCTAACTACGATTTACCTATTCTGCGCAAGATGACGTTAATTCTTGCATCTAACTCACGTGGGTTAAATGGCTTCACTACAAAATCATCTGCCCCTGCGTTTAAACATTTAATACGCAATTCAGAACTTTCTTCGCCTGATAAGATCATAATAGGAATGGCTTTAAAAAAATCACTCGCTTTTACTTGTGCTATTAATTCTGTACCGCTTAGTTCAGGAATATTTAAGTCTGAGATAATTAGATCTGGCAAGTTGCCATCTTGTAGGGCTGCCATCGCATCAATACCATTTACATAAGTAGTTACGGTAAATTTTGCTGACAAAAACTCGTTAAGTAACGTCTGCATAAACACATCGTCTTCTACTAGCATTATTTTAGCCTTATCGGTTGCATTGCTCATAGGAAATATAGTTTAGAATTTTTAGGATTTGATGATGTTACAATAAATATAGTACAAATAATTACAACATAGTATTTTCTAGTTTATAAATCTTGCCTGATGGTAATTGTTTTACTAGGCCATAGCAAGTTTTTTACTCGCTGAAAAGTTGCCTTAATAAAGCCACCATCTGTTTGTATACGTCTGTCGGTGGTCCATACGAGTGCTTTAGTATTGGTAACTAAATGCAACTTACCGTAGCCATTATTTCTTAGTTTTAAAGCTAAGTAACCATCTTCATTGCTACCTGGTGGGTGTTGATAGCCGTCTACTGCAAGACCTTGTGCTCTGCGATACGCAGAATTAAAACCATATACATTTACGGCTTCGTCTTTGGTATATTTTTTTACTAGTCTAATAATATCGGTAATGTATTCGTAACAGACATAGCTAAGCCTGCCTGTACTGCCTACTGGTATAAAAGCAAAGCATCCATAAGTAAGTGCTACACTAGTACTTTCTAGTGGACTAATCATGAGTTCTACCCAGTCTTGTGGGTAAATGGTATCAGCATCGGCATTTAAAATATATTGCCCTTTAGCAGCCATTAAGCCAGCAGTACGAGCGGCTGTAATACCTGATTTTAACTCATTTACACAAGTAACACCGCTAGCTGTTACAAGCTGTTCAGTAGCATCTTTAGAGTTATTGTTTACAACTATTATTTCTACTGAGTAGTGCGTATTATTACTGCTAAGAGATAGTAGTGTTTGTAAAATATTAGCTTCTTCGTTATAGGCTGGTATTACAATAGAAACTTGCGGCTCGCCTTTTAGTAATTGACTGTAATTGGCTTTTATGGTATCTATTTTTTGCGAAGTAGATAAACCACTTTGCCAACAAGATAATATGTGCTTTGGTATAGGAATTGGCCGCATAGATTGCAGGTTTATATTTAAGACATGGACATTACAAATTTGCGTTTTTTTATAATGCCAGTGTATTTATTTTTTGTCCTACTTATATTATTGTTATTTATATAAATAAAGATTTATTGCTTTTCCTTCAAATGGATACATAAAAAAACCTCTAACAATTTGGTTTGTTAGAGGTTTTAAATAAATATGGCAACTACCTACTCTCCCGGCGTA
>NZ_JBQWIE010000051.1:0-20154 GCF_056745525.1 Parasediminibacterium sp. HNIBRBA5674
GTTACTATTTACTTGCATGTTACTTGCAATTTTTCTTACTGCAAACGCACAACAGGCATTCACCCCAGGTAACCTTGCGGTAGTGCGGGTAGGTAATGGCAGTACTGCTATTAGTGTTGCGAACTATCTACCAGTCGATTTGCTAGAATACACACCCTCTGGTACATTAGTGCAAACTATTTCGTTAGGTAATACTTCAGGTTCAAGATTGGTAGCTAACGGTATCAACCAAGATGTTTCGCTTAGTTTATCTGTTAATAGGCAGTATTTGTCTTTACTAGGCTATGATATAAGTACCCCTGCTACCAATACTGGTGGTACTACAAATAGCCCAGTTGCTACTACTAGTAAAGTTATAGCCCGTGTGGGTTTAGATGGCAGTATAGATTATAGTACAAAAGTGCCTGCGGCTGGTGATGGTGGTAGGCAAGTAATAAGTGTAGATGGTACTGGTTTTTGGACAGCTGGTAATACTGGGATAAAGTATATTCCTTTTGGCAATAATGTTAGTACACCCACACCACTTATAGTTAGTGGTATAAATGCTAAATCATTAGGCATTTTTAATAATCAATTGTATGGTTGCGGTTTTAATGGTGCATTTTCTTCGCTATTTAGCATTGGTACAGGTTTACCTACGGCTTCACCAGCTGCAACTGCCTTGTTACCGGGCTTGCCTACAGGTTCTTCTACTACTAACAATGCGTTTCAGTTTTTTGATTTAGATAATTCTGGTACTATAACTGCTGGTGATGTATTGTATGTTCTTGATGGTTTAAATCTTAGAAAATATACCTATTCATCTACTCCAATTAATTATATCTCTGCAATAACTAGGACTGCAAATGGTACTGGCTACACTACTGCACCTGTAGTCTCATTTACAGGTGATGGTACAGGTTTAGCAGCAACTGCTACTGTTGCTAGTGGCGCATTAACAGGTCTTTTCACTACTGTTAGTGGTTCAGGCTATACAACAGCACCCACCGTTGCCTTTTCTGGACCGGGTTCAGGTGCTGCAGCCACCACAACGCTAACTAGTGGGGCAGCTTGGGTATACAATGGTGCTGTAGGTACAGGTGTTATACCCGCAATAACTGTTTCAGCTGGTGGTACAGGATATACAACTGCAACGGTAACTATAAGTGCGCCACCAACAGTAGGCGGAGTTACCGCTACCGCTACCGCCACGGTAAGCGGTGGTGTGGTTACGGCAATTACCGTAACTAATGTAGGCAGTGGTTACTCTACGGCTAATCCTACTATTACTATCACTGGTGATGGCACAGGTGCAGCAGCCACAACTACCGCAGCTGGAGGTTTAGCAGTTGGTATGACTGGTTATACAAATGCATCTGGTAAGGTTCAGTTGTACATAACTACAGGTTCTACAACTACTAATAATATTTTGCAAGGTATTGTTGATGACAATACAACTGGTAATACTATTGTACCAATTTACACTACTCTGGCAGCATCTGGTACAAACTACATTTATCGTGGCATTGCCTTTACGCCAGGCACAACACAAAGTATTTTGCCAGTAAACCTATCATCGTTTACAGGCAATAAAACCAGCAATGGTGTTCAATTAAATTGGGCAACTTCATCAGAGGTAAATAACAAACTTTTCGATGTGACTCGTTCTACCAACAATATTGATTTTAAAACAATTGGTACAGTTACTGGCAAGGGTAACACATCGCAAACAAATAACTACACTTACACAGATTTGCAACCTGCTACTGGAATCAATTATTATCGTTTAAACCAAGTAGATAATGACGGAAAAACAACTATTTCTTCAACTGTGGCAATAAATAATGATAATTTAGTAAATACTACTTTTAACTTGGTAGCCGTAGGAAACAATATCAATTACACTATTACCACACCAACGTCCACTAAAGCGACATTACAATTGTTTGATGATGCCGGTCGCAATGTTTTCAATAAAACTATAGAACTACAAGCAGGCACAAATAATGGTAATATTTCTACAACTAATTTAACAAAGGGTGTTTTTGTGGGTGCCGTTACAATAAATAATCAGCATCTAACTAAGAAATTTTTTAAATAGAATATTTTTGATGAAATTTGAAAAAATTTAAACTACCAATCAATGAAAAAAAAATTAGTTCTCGTCTACTTGTTAGTAATAAGTGTCTTAATTACGAATGCACAGTTCACATCTGGAAACGTAGTAGTTGTAAGGGTTGGTGCTGGTGGCAGCACTACACTAACAACAACAACCACTAATGTGAGTTTACTTGAGTACAACCCTTCTGGCGTTCCTGGAATTATTGTGAATTTAGATAATACAACTGTTGGTAGTAGACTTACCAATGTTGGAACATCGGCCGCAGAGGGGCTTTTGAAACTATCAAACAATAAAGCATTTTTATCAATTGGTGGTTATGATGTTACCAATGGGGTAGCGGGTACCGATATATCTTCCAACAATGCAACTGCTGGTGGTCCATTCACAAGGGTATTAGCAAGAATCTCTGCAAATGGTACTGTTGACTACAGCACCAAAGTAAGAAATGTAAATGCTACGCCTACATACTATGGTGGTAATATTAAGTGTGCTATAAGTAATGATGGCACTGGTTTTTGGTTTGCCAACTCCACTGCGGGTGTTAGATATGTGCCTTTTGGTAACCTAGAAACTACTTTGCCCACTATTATTACTACTACTGGTACACCCACTGGTACCGCAGCTTATACAAATGTTAGAGCCTTGGGTATTTTTGGAAACCAATTATATTCGAACATGACTAGTACCGCCACTTTTGGAATGACACAACTTGGCACAGATTTAACCGTTGGATCACAAACACCCGCCAATTTTGCAGGCTTTCCGGTTAATTATGCTTCTGCGGGCGATTTTGTTTTCTTAGACTTGGACAATACAATTGCTGGGGTAGATGTTGCCTATGTTGTAGAAGGTGGCAACCTAAAAAAATATTCTTTAGTGGCTGGTGCTTGGACAGTAACTGGGACCGTGGGTATTGGTGTTTTAAATACGAATTTTGTACTTAATAGCGGTACAGGCTATACAACTGCACCAACTGTTGCCATTACAGGTGGCGGTGGTAGTGGTGCTACCGCTACTGCAACTGTTGCAAATGGTGCAGTTACTGGCATTACCTTAACCAATGCTGGTACAGGTTATACGTCGGCACCAACCGTTACTTTCACAGGCGTAGGTACTGGTGCTTCGGCAATTGCAACTATCAACACTACCACTGGGGTTGTTTCTGGGTTATCTTTAACTTCTGGCACAGGCTATTCAACTGCTACTGTAAATATTACCGGGGGCGGTGGTACAGGTGCAACTGCAACTGCTACTATATCAGGTGGGGCTATAACAGGCATTACGCTGACCAATGCTGGTAGTGGCTACTCTACTGCACCAACCGTAACTATTACTGGTGATGGTACAGGTGCAGCTGCTACATTGGGCATTGGTGTTACTAGTAATGGTATTACAGGCATAACTAGTGATGGTAAACAAGCATTGTTTTTTACCACAGGATCTAATGCCTCCAACAACCTTTTGCAACGTTTAGACGATGCCAATGGTTACAACACTGGATTCAGCAATACAGTGCCAACCACACTGGCAACATCTGGTACAAATTACTTATTTAGAGGGGTAGCATTTACGCCTAATACTACCACTTTACCAGTAAACCTATCATCGTTTACAGGCAATAAAACCAGCAATGGTGTTCAATTAAATTGGGTAACCTCATCAGAGGTTAATAACAAACTTTTCGATGTGACTCGTTCTACCAACAATATTGATTTTAAAACGATTGGTACGGTTGCTGGCAAGGGCAACACATCGCAAACAAATAACTACACTTACAGAGATTTACAACCTGCTACTGGAATCAATTATTATCGTTTAAACCAAGTAGATAATGACGGAAAAACAACTATTTCTTCAACTGTGGCAATTAACAATGATAATTTAGTAAAAACAGTTTTTAGTGTAATGGTTTCTGGTAATAACTTAAATTATACCATAAATTCTGCAACTGCTTCTAAAGCCACCTTGCAATTATTTGATATTGCTGGTCGTAATGTTTACAACAAAGCAATTGATGTTAACGTAGGCGTTAACAATGGTAACATAGCCATCAACGAATTACAAAGTGGCATTTATGTAGGGGTTGTTGTTTTAGATGGTCAATCGCTTACAGCAAAATTCTTTAAATAAATAATGCTCTATTTTTTTAAATAAATTATTTATACAAAACCAGTGAGAAATTTTTTCACTGGTTTTGTTTTTCTACTTAATAAACTTTTGTAATTAATATCTGATTGCTAAAAATAAAACGATTGTTCCAAATGAAAAATATACGCACTGTGAAAAGAAAATCCTTGTATGTAATGTGTTTAATGCAATTAATAGTTGCTGTATCTTTTTCGCAAGTTAATCCGCTACATCTTAGAACTGAATATAAAATAAACCCCGTAACCGATAATTTAAACCCACGTTTAAGCTGGGAATTACAATCACAACAGAGAAACCAAAGCCAAATTGCTTATCAAATTTTAGTAGCAAGTTCAGAAAGTTTGTTGGCTGCTGGCAAGGCAGATTTGTGGGATTCTAAACAAATCAAAACAAACCAAACTAATCAAGTACCATACGCTGGCAAAGCATTAAAGCCAAGTCAAATTTGTTACTGGAAAATTCGCAGTTGGGATAAAAACGGTGTTGCAAGTAAGTGGAGTGCCACTGCAAAATGGGAAATGGGTTTATTAGATAAAAATAATTGGAAAGCCAGTTGGATTGGTAATGATTTAACTGCATTAGGTAGAGGTAAAGAGTATCATTTGCCACCAGCGCCATTTTTCAGAAAAGAAGTCTCTTTAAATGGCGCTATAAAAAAGGCTCGGTTATATGTATCATCATTGGGTCTTTTTGATTTTTATATTAATGGTAAAAAAATTGGTAACGATAATTTTACCCCCGGTTATACAGATTATAATAAGCGTGTTTATTATTTAACTTATGATGTAACTACTAATGTAAAAACAGGTAATAACGCATTTGGATCAATAGTAAGTGATGGCTGGTATGCTGGCTATTTAGGTTACGCTTTATTGGTACAAAACCCCGTTGTTAAAAATTTTTACGGTAAAGTGCCGCTGTTAAAAGCCCAGATTGAAGTTGAATATACTAATGGCAATAAGCAAATAATTGCTACCAATGAAAGCTGGAAAACGAATCATGGACCAATGATAGAAGCTGATATTTTAAATGGTGAAACCTATGATGCTAGACTAGAGTTTCTCAATTGGAACAAGCCAAATTTTAATGACCAAACTTGGAAAAATGCCACTGTATTTGCCGATAAAATTGATAGAAATTTAGAAGCATATCCAGGTAATCCACTAAGAGTATTCAAGGAGCTAAAAGCAATAAGTGTTACCGAAAAGAGTGGTGGTAAATACATAGTAGACTTAGGTCAAAACTTTGCAGGTAATGTGCGGTTAAAAGTAAAAGGTAAAGCTGGCGATACCATTCAACTGCGATACAGTGAAGTCTTATTTCCTAACGGAGATTTGATGACAGAAAACCTAAGAAAAGCAAGAGCCACCGACACTTATATTTTAAAAGGAAATCCAGAAGGCGAAACTTATACACCACGCTTTACATACCATGGTTTTCAGTATGTGGAAGTTTCTGGGTTTCGTTCAAAGCCAACATTAGAGGCTATTACAGGCATTGTACTTAGTTCTGCAACACCTCAAGTAGGTACGTTTGAAACCGATAATAAAATGATTAATCAACTGTACCACAATATTGTTTGGACACAACGATCTAACTACTTTGATGTACCTACGGATTGCCCACAAAGAGATGAAAGAATGGGTTGGACCGGCGATGCGCAAGCTTACATAAAATCGGCAACTTTTAATAACGATATTGGAGCCTTTTTTACTAAATGGGTGGTAGATTTAAATGATGCTCAACGGGTTGATAATACGTATCCTATTTATGCACCAGCACCTAGTTTGCGAGTTACAGATACTTATTCACCAGGTTGGAGTGAAGCAGGTATCATTTGTCCTTATACCATTTACAAAACGTATGGCGATACTAAAATGATAGAAAAATTTTGGCCAAATATGGTAGCCTATCTCAACTTTTTAGAAACAAAAAGTAAAGGCACATTTGTGTTTAAGGAAGCAAGTTTTGAAGATATTTCTCCCAAAGGTGGTTTTGGTGATTGGCTAAGTGTAGGCAAAAAAACGCCACCTGACATGCTAGCTACTATGTACTACGCATATGTAGCCCAAATGATGGGCGAAATGGCAAAAGCAACGAGTAAAAATGAAGATGCTCAGCGTTTTGAAGCAATATTTAATAATATCAAAAAAGCATTTTTAGCCCATTATACAGATGCTTCTGGAAAATTTAAAACAGATACACTTGCATACGGTAAAGGTGAAGGTTATGTGGATGGCGAGATGGGTTTTGAAGGCCATACACAAACAGCTTACGCCAATGCCATTTATATGAACATATTAAGTACCCCAGAGCAACAAAAAGCAGGTGATTGGTTGGTTGAATTAATAAAAAGTAATGGTGGCAAATTATCAACAGGCTTTTTGGGTGTAAGGCCTCTGCTACCTGCATTATCGGCAACCGGGCATAGCGATGAGGCTTATAAATTATTGTTAAGTACAGAATATCCCTCATGGGGCTACGAGGTTGTAAATGGTGCTAACACCATTTGGGAGCGTTGGAACAGCTATACAAAAGGAAAAGGTTTTGAGAATAATGCAGGTATGAACTCGTTTAATCATTATGCATTTGGCTCGGTAAACGAATGGTTGTTTGGCAATGCTGCAGGTATAAAAGTAGGCGAAGCCGGTTATAAAACATTTACTATAAAACCTGAAATTGCTAAAGACGGTATAGGATATGTAAAAGCCACTTACAATTCTATTAATGGCCAAATAATATCGTCTTGGAAAAAGGATGATAAAAAAGTTGTGATGCAAATTACTGTGCCAGTAAACACTAATGCTAACGTTTTTATCCCTGCAAAAAATGCTGCTGCTACTTTAGAAAACGGTAAGCCATTAAACGTAAATGCTAGTATAAAAATTGGCGACTTTGCTAATGGTTATTTAAGTGTGCAAGTTGGTTCGGGCAGTTACATTTTTACAAGTAGTAATTAGAAATAAATTAAAAAAAGAGTATGAATCATTATATTCCAAAATCAATGATCTACAAAATAAGAAACTGTTTTTTGCTTAAGATATTAGCGATTAAACCTGTTGCATGGCTTTTTATTTTAAACTTTGTCGCTATTGGTACCTCTGGTCAAGTATTGCCAAAACCTAATCACCAGAATACATTTTTCATGATGCCATTGTTTGAGGAAATACGAAGCACTAATTTAAGCGAAATGACCATTCGTTCGGAAATGGATAAAATGACATCTCAATTGAGTGCAGGTAATTTGTACCATCATATTGGCGTGTCTGGTATTTTTGGGGGTTACGTTATGGGTGCAAGGACTTGTAGATTGGCCAAAGAAAAAGGAATGAGAGTGGGTATTATTGTTGGTACACAAACACACACAAATCCAGGTTATTTTCCCACATTAAACCAAGATATTAGATGTTACCAATGGCGACTAAATGGTATTGATTGGTTATTCTCGGCAGAGCAAGGCACAGGCGATGTATTATATCCTGGTGAATTGAGAGATTCAGGTGTTTATTCGCCATCAAGGCTGTGTACTTTAGTTAGAAATAAATTAATGGGGCAAATAGCAACCACCACAGCCGAAGTTTTACGATTACGGGCCGAATTTCCGGGCGTGATAAGTATCACAAATGGTATTATTGAACAGGAATTAGCTACTGGTGGGCAAAGTAATGATGCTTACTTAGGCGATTATTCGCCCTATGCCATTACAGAATATAGAGACTGGCTAAGGCATACTGGTATTTACGATGCAGTTACTGGAACTTATAAAGGTGAAGGTGCACCTGCCGCCATTATTGGCAATTTGATACAAATAAACGGGGTGTTTCGTAGCCAGTTTTACGATGATCCCACACCAGCCAATGCAAATGGAACAGGCATAAGTTTTAATACTTTCTTTGGCACCTCATTTACCACTTGGACTAATAGATATTACGATTTGGTTGCTTTCCCTAATGCAATACCCATACCACGAGTATCCGATCCACCATTTGACCCCACACCAGAGAGCGGTAATGGCTTTACAGCAGGTGGCTTTGATGCTCCAAGGGTTAGAAATGCGTCGGGTGCTTTTTGGAAATCATGGAGCTGGGATGTGTTCGATCAAGGTGGTGCTTATCCGTCTGGAAATCCTGCCAATCCTGCATTTGGCTTTAGGCAACAAATGACTAAGAACTATATAAAGGATGTATTTAAAGCCTACGCAGATGGGGGCTTACCTACAGAGGATATGTATCCACATCAAATTCCTGGAGAAGTGATTTCAGCAGGTAGATTAAGAAGTGGCGCAGATCCAATTTGGACTGGACATTTGGCAAGTAGTAACAATGTAGGCATTACAAGATTTGGGTATATTGATCCTGCCAAAGTAACACAATACGGACCAAGTTGGGGTATATTTGAATGGCATCCTATGCCGTTTGCTAAGCCCACCAATCAAGCATTATATAACGCTGCTACATCTCATTTAAATACGTATTACCAAGGTGGTTGCCATGCACTATTTCCTGGTTGGTGGCGATATAATAAAGACACTGTTTTCTATTTACCAGATAGCAAATTTGCCGACGCGATTAAAGATTTTATGGTTGCAAGAAAAGACCAACCTTACACTAGAAAAGATTCTACATTAATAAATTATACACCACCACAAGTACAAAATGTAGAAGTGCTGCTGCTAAATGGTACAACGCATTTGGTAAGATGGCCGCAGGAAATTTGGGCTGATTATCCTGAAACTTGGCGTATGTGGTCGCAATTGAGTGTCTTTGATATAGAGCAAAGTACAGATAATGTCAATTGGTCAACCGTATCTTCAGAATATTCATTCTCTAAAGTATTGCCTAATAGACAGGCTGGTACAACTTATTATTATCGTGTAAGGGCTAGTAGTAAGGTTGGCTTAAAAGGGGCTTGGTCTCAAGCGATTTCTCCAGTTACTAAATTAGCGATAACGGCCGATTATACAACCATTGCCCCACCTGACCCTAATTTAATTAATAATATCACCATCACTTTAAAAGATAATGCCAATAATACTAGTAATTTAACGACTTATGCTAGTGGTGGTTTTTTTACTAGAACAGATACAGCAACTAGTAAATTTAGTGTAGACTTTACAAATAACAACCACGCAGAAACACCTACCGATGTAAAAATGACGCTAACGAATACAGTTACTAGAAATTTGTCTGACACTGTATTGGTAAAATTTACCCCACCAGTAGGGGGCACTATAGATGCTGTAACATTTAACTATTTTTGCAATTATAATAATGCTATAGTATCGTTAGTAGTGATAGATGATTCTAACAGGGTTGTTTGGGAAAACGATGTTTATGGCTTGTCTAATGGCTACAAAGGTGTTCATTTTCCTAGCACCTCGGCATCGTTTACATTATGTTTAAAAATGAAACAAGCAAGTAGTGCAGGTACTGGTTGGTTTGCACAAGTAAGCGGTATAAATATTACTTATAGTAAAAAAATAATAGCAACCGAAGGCTCTGTTAATTGTGTGGTTACAGGCGCAGGCTTGGCATTAAACACGCTACCATCTAATTATTTACAAGCTAGTAATTTATTTCAGTTAGATAGTTCGACTGAAATAGTTGCTACCAACCAATTAACTGCAATATCTTATGCAAATGGATTACTTACTGCTACCACCAACGGTAACGATGGTTATATTACATTTAACCAATCTTCACCAATAAATGGTCAAGCTAATCCCTATATTTATTTTAGAGTTTTTTGTAGCCAAGCTATACCAAATGCACAATTTTTTTGGTTTAAAACAGCTTTTGTGAATACCACTTTTGCACTAGCTAAAGGTTGGAATGTTATTCAGTTGCAAAACTTACCCGAATGGATAAACAGCACTAACATTACCAGACTTCGTCTCGATTTTGGTAGTGTGGCAGGTGTAACGGTTAAGATAGATTGGTTGGCTACAAGTTCGCAACCAAACAGTGGTTCGCTAATATCATTATTAACATTAGTTAATGGACAAGCTGTGCTACCAACAAGCTGTACAGGTGTGGTTGGTAGTTACAAAATAGTAGCCACGCTGGGAAATATTACTGATAGTATTATTATTAATACGAATAATACTTTACCTGTTTCACTTATCAGTTTTTCCGCAACCAAAGAAAATAAACGGGTTAAGTTAAACTGGGAAACTTCATCAGAAATAAATAATGATTTTTATAGTATTGAACGTAGTAGTGATGGCATCAGTTTCACTACATTGGGCACTATAAAATCTAATAATGGCAATAGTACAATATCACAGGTGTACACTTGGTACGATGAATTACCAGCTATAGGGATTAATTATTATAGACTAACCCAAGTAGATAAAGATGGTAAAATGCAAATAAAAGGGATTAAATCTGTGTCTTTTGATGAAGGACTGTCGTCATCCATTCTTATTTACCCAAACCCAAGTGTAGGTATTTTTAACCTAAGTAAAACTGCAAGTTGGCAAGTGTTTGATATGCAAGGAAAGCCAATAAAATACGGTAAAAGTAAAACTATCAATTTGTCAAATACTGCAAAAGGTAATTATACGGTAAAGTTCGACGATGGTACGTGTCAAAAAATTGTGTTACAATAATCAATAAGTAATTTAATAATTATTTATTGATTATTGTAATTTCTTGGCTAGGGATAGGGGTCTTATAGCATCATGGCAGTTCAGGATAGCTGCGTTCTCGTTTGCTATTATTTTCGGTTTACGATTGATTTAATCATAAAATAACTGCCATGAAATTAAATGTTTTCCCTCTGTTACTTTTAAGTGCATTATCAATGTTACTTACTTTTTTAAAACTAGATTTGTCAACAACATCAACCGATGTTTATGAACTAAAAAATGCAAGACCCGCCAGTACCGATGTTATTGCATGTAGGCCACAAAAAAGCCTTAATGTAAATGGTGCACCACCTGTAACATTTACTGCTAAACCGTATACAGGCTCTTCTGCTTTTAACAGGCCGGTTAATGATATTACAGGTATGCCTAAATGGTCTGTAGCAGCTAATTGGTTTGGTGGTGTGGTACCAACAGGTAACGGTACAGAGGATGTGATAATACCTAAAGATGCGGTCATATTATTAGATGACCCCACAATAAATGTTGCCTCTATTACCGTAGAAGGGAAGTTGATAGTAGATATTACAAAAGCTAATATTACTATAAAGGCCAACACAATTATGGTGGATGGTACTGCTACAGGCGCACCTGCTTATTTTCAATGGGGTACCGACCTAAAGCCCTATACAGGCAATGGTAATATAATTTTAAAAGGAACTGTAGATATGGTAAACAGTTTTACAGGCATGGGTACTAAAGTGTTTGGTGCAATGGCTGGTGGTATTATCAACATGCGTGGGCAAAGAGCCACAAGTTGGACTCAGCTTAGCGCCACAGCTTTAGTGGGGCAAAAAGTTATTAAAGTAAGAACTGCCACACAAAATTGGAGTGCTGGCGACACGCTGGTAATAGCTTCTACAGACTTTAACATGGGTCAAGCAGAAAAAGTAGTAATTGCCAGCGTAGCTGCCGATAAAAAAACCATTACACTAGTAAATAATCTTAGCTTTAAACATTATGGAGAAATACAAACTTATTCTCAAACAGCTGCCATACCTGCTGCTAGTAGGGTAAGCTGGACTTTGGATGAAAGTGCAGAAGTAGGGTTGTTATCTAAAAGTATTACCATACGAGGCGATGAAAATTCAACCGAAGCATCAGGGTTTGGTGGGCATGTAATGATTAATAGTGATTCTAAAGCCTATATCAGAAATGTAGCTTTTTATCGCATGGGGCAGCGTTACATAAAAGGGCGTTACCCATTCCATTGGCATAATGTTGGTGATGGCGGTACAGGTCAATTTATTGATAGTTGTAGTGTTTACGAAACCTACAACAGAGCTATTACTGTACATGCTACAAACGATGTTTTTGTAAGAGACAACGTTGCCTATAATAATTCTGGCCATGCCTATTTTCTAGAAGATGGCACAGAACATGGGGTAACAATGACGGGCAACTTAGGGCTTGTAACCAAACGCCCCACTGCTACGAAACCAGCAGATACGCGATACCAAATCCTTCCATCGGATATATTTGATGGCAGAAATAGTAGTGGGCCAGCCACTTTTTGGATTACCAATCCAAATAACAAAATTAATGATAACCATGCAGCAGGTTCTTCTGGCTCAGGTATTTGGTATGCGCCGTTTAATAATCCTAACGGAATTAATTATAATCCTGCTTTTCAACCAATCAATTTTGCCATACCAGACGGTGCTTTAGACAATAATGTAATGCACTCTAACCAACATGGCTTTATTTTTGGTGCTGGTCCTGATCCAAATAATCCGTCCGAACTACCCAATGAAAATAGAGGTGTAAATGTACCAGCTAATAGCTTGCCAACCTTTAAAAACATAGTGGTGTTTAAAAATGCTTTGGGCGCTTATACACGTACCAATTCTGAAAGCAATCAAGAATCAAAATATATAAATTTCATTATTGCCGATAATAGAATAGGCGATGCTGCAACTTGGCGCACTTTCTACGATAGAGTGTTATGGGTGGTAGGTTCAGATAATGCAAGCACCAATTTTACATCTGCTGTTGGTGGTAACAATGTGGCAGCACACATTATTTATGATGGTCCAGTAATGACTACAAACTCACATTTTGGGGGTACTACACTAAATACTGGTACTACTATCGAAGGAACCCAGTCAATGTTTGATCAATGGGGGGCTAATAAAAAATATGGTGGACATACCTTTAACACCACCACTGCTGATCCTAGTGCCTATAAAATAAATTTTAGAGATGCAAACTTTAACCCAAGTGCTAACCCAAATTTGGGTTTTGATCAAAATCCTGTTTGGTTCTTAGCATCTGTAGTAGATGTTGACGGTAAACTAACAGGTACACCTAACACTACTTTGTCTAGAAATTTACCTTATTTAACAAAAAGCACAGGTAATCCTGTTGGCTATAATGGTGTGGCTACACCAAATTTTAAGCTTGGATATGTAGAGGCTACTGGTAGTGATCATAAAGTGCCAAGTGACAATTCTCCTGGACAATCTAGACCTAATGCGTCTATTTTACGATCTGACGAACCACAATATACTGATCAAGGTGCCATCAATGGTTATCCTATTACTACTGTATTAAACGATAATGCAATTACGGAGCGATTGGTGCTAAAACAACAAATACCAGCACGTATGCGGTTCGATTTTTATAGCCACAGTGGTGGTCAAGATGCTGTACTAGAATATCCTAATGTGCCACCAAGTATAAAGATATATACTGGCGACGCCCCTACAGATTTTAATGGTGTTGGTACTAATTTGGTAAATATTCCACAATTGGCTACACGTACAATGGCGGCTTTATTAGCAAGTACTGCTAATACTAGCTGGTATTGGAATGAAGGAACAGCCTATATACGTTATAAAGCACCTGCTGGGTCTGACTTTACTTCCGATAAAAAGCAAGAAAGTATCTACGCTTGCTTGTATGGCGGCTGTATCAATGGTAATAATGCACCGGTGGTAATTGCGAATTACAACACCTTACAAACCCGTGGGAGTTTAATTAAAAACTCAACTGACGCACCTTCATCTATTACTCATGTAAGCGAATTTAATGGTGCAGATACTTATGTGGTAAATCCAGCAGATGTTTCTGGTGGTAAACTTGTTGAATATTCTTTAGACCTTTTTGGTACGCAAAATTGGCAAGATGTAGATACATTAACGATTACATTTATAGGTTCGCCGTCGGGTGTAGTATTTCTAAAATATGCTGATGCTACAGGTCTTAATCAAGTGCCATTAACAGTTCCCCCAGCAGACGGTCGTGGCAACACATTTCCTTCATCAATTGGCAAAGGCACTGTAGCCCAAGAATTTTTATTGAAGAATGTATCTTCTGATTTTTTAAGACGTGTAAAAGGTATTATGATAAGAACTAGGGATGCAGATGTTGGTGCTGATCCTGTAACAGTCCGCATTGGCGAGATACGGTTAAACAAACCTGCAAGCGATGGTGGTTTAGTGGCGCTTGGTAAAACTACTAGTTTATTAGCCTCATCTGTTGCCGAAGCCCTTACACCAAGTACTTCTAAAATTCTTATTTATCCTAATCCAAGCAATGGCATCTTTAGATTAAGCAAGCCTACTACTTGGCAAGTGTTTGATATATATGGAAAGCGAATGAAATATGGTAATGGTAGTACTATAGACTTAACTCAAGCACCAAGGGCTAATTATGTAATAAAATTTGGTGATGGTAGTTATCAAAAAATAGTAACACAGTAAGCGTAAATATTAACTTTGAGAGACTGTACAAGCCTCGAAAATAATAGTACGACACAATACTACAAAAATATGATTTATATATTAAAAATTAAAAAAATATAGGCTACAACAAAAGTAGCCTATATTTTGTTATTCAAACAGTCCAGTAGTAGTAAATATTAGAACAGTTTTTTTTATTTTACTAAAAAACCAATATTATTAAAATAATTTTTAACAATTAGAATGCTGCCATGAAAGAAAATTTTTCACTTATTCTTATAGGTATTTTTTGCCTTTCTGTTACGGTTTCAAGAATTGCTTCGCCTATCCATTTTGCAGACGCATACATCAGGCCAACTAGTACTGCCACTATTAGTTGTGCACCAAACATGCAAACTGAGTTTGCGCCTGCTACGAATATTAAAACGGCAGTTGCATATACTGGTGCTATAATTACTAAACCAGTAAACAATGTAGCTACAATTAATGGTTTAAAAAAATGGTCTCAACCTAGCACTTGGGCCAATGGGGCAGTGCCCGTAGCTGGCGATAGTGTAATAATACCTATGGATGCAGCCGTTTTGTTAGACCAATCAGTAGATGTTCAAGCAATAACCATTATGGGAATGTTGGTGGTAGATATTACCAAACCGAATATTGCCATTTCTGCCAACAATATTATTGTAATGAACGATGTAGGCCAAACC
Organism: Parasediminibacterium sp. HNIBRBA5674; assembly: GCF_056745525.1. Lineage (NCBI taxonomy): Bacteria > Pseudomonadati > Bacteroidota > Chitinophagia > Chitinophagales > Chitinophagaceae > Parasediminibacterium > Parasediminibacterium sp. HNIBRBA5674. The sequence continues at coordinate 15,286 of NZ_JBQWIE010000051.1, forward strand.
AATAAAGCCTATTTACAATGGGGTAGCCCACAAGCGCCTTATAGAGGTAAAGGTATCATAACGCTAAAGGGCAACAATACTTTGCAAAATATTATGGGGCTTGGAACAAAAGTGCTTGGTGCTATGAATAATGGCGAAATTCAACTGCATGGAACAGTAAAGAAATCGTGGACACAGCTAGGTGTTACCGCTAGTGCAAATACAAATAGCATTACTCTCGCTGAGCCTACTGACTGGGAAAAAGGTGATGAAATAGTAATTTCTTCAACCGATTTTAACATGAATCAAGCAGAACAACGCACCATCACAGGTGTTAGTGATGATAAAAAAACCTTTACCTTAAATACAGCACTTGCTTACTCACATTTTGGAAAATTACAAAATTACACACACGGGAGTAATCCTAACATTAAATGGGAAGTAGATGAGCGTGCAGAGGTAGGTTTGCTTTCTAAAAGCATTACCATACAAGGTGATGAAAGTTCTGTAACCTCAAATTTCGGCGGGCATGTTATGATTATGGCAACAGGTAAAGCCAATATATCGAATGTTGAGTTCACTCGCATGGGGCAAAGAGCTATTTTGGGTAGATATCCTTTCCACTGGCATAATATAACCAATGGTTATGGTGCTGGGCAATATATTACCAACAGTAGTGTGCATCACACATACAATAGAGCTATTACTGTGCATGCTACCAACGATGTTAGTGTTACCAATAATGTTGCATATGACAATCTTGGTCACGCGTATTTCTTCGAGGATGGAAATGAAGAAAACGTAACTATGACAGGAAACTTGGGTTTGGTTACTAGGCGGCCTCTTGGTAAATATGCCTTATTACCATCCGATACTACTAATGAAAGGAATAATAGTGGCCCATCTACCTTTTGGCTCACTAATCCTCGCAACAATGTATCTGGTAATCACGCAGCTGGTTCTGATGGATCAGGTTTTTGGTATTCACCTTTTAATAACCCCAATGGCATACGGTACGTATCAAGTTATCAACCGTTAAATTTTGCAATACCAAATGGATTTATAGATAATAGTGTGGCACACTCTAGCCGCCACGGTATTATAATTGGTGCTGGTATTGCACCTAACGATAAAAGCGAATTGCCCAATCAGAATCAAGGGGTAAATGTTCCAGTTAATAGCAAACCCACTTTCAAGAATTTATTATTATTTAAAAATGCGTTGGGTTTATATAGCCGTACAATGTCGGAAAGTAGCCAAGAATCCTATTATCAAAATATCATTTTTGCCGATAATAGGGTAGGCGATGCATCCACTTGGCGTACTTATTATGATAGCATTCTGTGGGTTGTTTCATCTGAAAACTATAGCAATAATTACTACTATTTAAACGTTGGTGGCGATGTTACGGCTGCACATATTGTTTACGATGGCCCTGTAATAACAACCAATTCTCATTTCGCTGGTACCACGCTTACTGGGCAGTCTATGTTTGACCAATGGGGTGCCAATAAAAAGTATACAGGGCATACTTTTAGTAACACCACCGTTGAAGCTGGGAGTTATAAAATTAATTATAGAAACTCTGCTACCGATGCCGTAAACCCCGTTTGGTTTTTGGCCTCTGTTCGAGATTTAGATGGTAAACTAACAGGCAGAGTAGGGGCTTCTATAACTAAAAATCATCCTTATTTAACGTTACCAAGTTCTATTAGCGTTACAGGTAATGGTGCTATTACAAGTATGAAATATGGGTACATAGAGGCTACCGGATCTGATCATCTTAGTGTACAAGAAGCGCTGGCTAATCCTTCTATTCCAGATAGGCCTAACGCCACCTTTATTAGATCTGACGAACTTGGTCAATATGATGATAAAAGTGCCATTCAAGGCTATCCTATGACCACATTTATTGATACATTGGCTAGTCGTTACATGTTACAGGCACGTATACCAGCAAGAACTAGATGGAATATTTACAGTATGAGCGCTAATGAAACTATTGTTGTAGAATTTCCTAATTGCCCTGCTACACTAAAAGTTTATACGGGCAATCAAGTAGATTCAGATCCGGGTGGAGGTACTGGCTTTAAAGAAATAACTAAAGTAGCTAATCTGTTAACGCTTAAAACTACCGATGCCACAGTTTGGACATGGGAAAATAACACAGCCTATGTGAAATTTAAAGCTCCGGCAGGCTCAAACTTTACGTTCGATAAAATTATAAATAGTATCTTTTTGTGCTTATATGGCAATTGTGCAGATGGTGTTAATAATAATTTAGTGGTTTCTGATTTTGATAGGTTAGATACTAGAGGCAGTTTATCAAGAGTATCAGGTACGGTGAACTTTTCAGCAACACCAACATATTCAAGTACTTTAAATGGCTCAAATTTTTATAACATAACCAATAATGGAGACGCTACGGATGGTTGTGTTGAGTATCGCTTGAATATGGATATGCAAAGTTGGGTTAATGTAGATACCCTTGCTATAAATGTATCGGGCTCTACTACAAGTGCCGTATATATAGAAGATAAAATTGATGGCCGTTCATTGTTGGGGCTATTTAGCCTGAGAGATGGTTATCAAATATTTAGGTTATCTGGCTTGCCAGCATCTAAGCGAGATCAGGTGAAAGCCATTATAATTAGAACTTGTGAAAGCAGTTTAAATGGCGCAGCGGATAAGCGGATTTATTTATCAGATATTGTATTGGGTACACCACCACCCATTGTTTTGCCAGTAAACTTACTCACCTTTACAGGTAAAAATACAATGCATGATGGTATACAACTAAACTGGGCAACTGCTACCGAAACTAATAACGATTATTTTGAAGTACAGCACTCGCTAAATGGTATAGATTTTACAAAAATTGGTATTGTAAATGGCAACGGTAATTCTTCACAAAACATTAATTATAACTTCATCCATTCACAGCCGTTAAATGGCAATAATTATTATCGGTTACAACAATTTGATAAAAATGGCAATACCCAACTATCGCCCATAATACTTGTAAATAGAGCGTTACAAGCAAATAATGTACAGGTTTATTTTACAGGTTCGAGCATTAGTTATAATATTACTACTTCTACCAATGCATCTGCAACTATACAATTGCATGATGTTGCAGGTAGGCAATTACAATCAAAAAAGCTTAGTTTACAAACTGGTTCAAATAACGGTAACATACCAACAAGTACACTATTTAGCGGTGCTTATTTTTTATCTGTAACAGTTAATGGCGAAACTACCGTTAAACACTTTTTTAAATAAAATATCAAACAAAAATCTAAACAGTAATGATTCATAAGCTTCGTCTGTTAATTACGTTCTTTTTTTTTGTTATAAGCACTTTGTCTGCCCAGCAAAAAAAGCCCAACATTGTATTTGTAATTGTAGATCAGTTAAGAGCACAATCGCTTGGGTTTAATGGTAATAAAGATGTGATTACGCCTAATTTAGATAAGCTTGCTGCGGCAAGCGTAAATGTTAAAAATGCCGTTTCGGGTATGCCTGTTTGTACGCCTTTTCGTGCATCGCTTATTACTGGCATGTATCCTGCAACTAATGGGGTTTTTATGAACGATGTAATGTTAGATACAACATTAACAACATTGGCAAAAGTGTATAAAGCTAATAACTACAATACAGGCTTTATTGGTAAATGGCATATTGATGGCCATGGAAGAAGCAGTTATATACCAGAAGGTGGTAGGCGTCAGGGCTTTGAATATTGGAAAACTTTAGAGTGTACACACGACTATAATAAATCTGCTTACTACGAGGGCAATTCGCCCCAGAAATTATTTTGGGATGGCTACGATGCCATTGCACAAAGCAATGATGCTGCTGGTTTTATAAAGGCTCATGCCAAAGATAAAAGCCCCTTTTTATTAGTTGTTTCTCTAGGGCCACCACACGACCCTCTTGGCACTGCACCCGAAAAATACCAAGATTTATTTAAGAATAAAGAAGTAAGTGTACCCGATAATGTACCACAAGAAGACAGGGATAAAATAGAAAAAGCTATTAGAAATTATTACGCACATATAGCTGCGTTAGATGATTGTATGGCCACTATTTGGCAATCATTAAAAGCTAGTGGTATTGATGAAAATACCATACTTGTTTTTACCGCCGATCATGGTGACATGATGGGTAGCCATGGGTTACGCAACAAGCAAGTACCATATAATGAAAGTGTGCATGTGCCATTTTTAATTCATTACCCAGCACAATTTAAAATTGGTAAAACGGTAGACGTGTTGCTAAATTCACCTGATATTATGCCTACTCTTTTGGGCTTTACTGGCCTTCCTATTCCTGCAACGGTTCAGGGCACGGATCTATCTAAAATTTTATTGGGTAAAAAGAAAGATGACATCACTGCTAGTCTTATTTCTTGCGTACAACCTTTTGGTCAATGGAGTCGTGTTAGAGGTGGAAAAGAATATCGTGGTATAGTTACTAAACAATACACTTATGTTAAAGATTTAGCTGGGGCTTGGTTATTATTTGATAATACAAAAGACCCACTGCAAATGAATAATTTAGTAAATAAACCTGAATTTTCTACCCTTCAAGCTATTCTGGAAAAACAACTAATGGCTAAACTAAAAGCAACTAAAGATGAATTTAAACCAGGTTTATATTATATAAAAAAATGTGGCTATGTTATAGATCCAAAAACAGAAACCGTGCCTTACGAAAAAATAAATTTCGAGGGTAAGCCAATAATAGAGCAATAATTTGGTTTTTAAACAAAAGAACTATTTTGTAGTCTTAATTTTCAGAATGATATATAGTAATCAATTTTTAAGTAAAATATCTGCGTGTTTATTGTTGTTATATGTGGTTGCTTGTAACAATAATCCTTCGAAA
>NZ_JBQWIE010000052.1:0-19573 GCF_056745525.1 Parasediminibacterium sp. HNIBRBA5674
GTAATTCCATCTTAAAGCAACGGATAAATTTAATTTTATTGTATCAAAGAGCTAATTTATCTTTCGTACACCTGTGGACAACGCCCAACCCTGAAGACCCTAATTCAAGAATAAACCATCGCTACCGTTCTTCGCAAAATCTGTACACAAGGCAAACGCTTTTTGTGTACGCAACTGCCCTGTACCGCCCAACAATAAAGACTTCAACTTTGCCTCTTCGTTCTTGTAGGAACGCACATTCTGAAAGTAGCCCGTTACAGCATTGTATGCCCCGAACAATGTGCCTTTTGTAGTGTGCAATTGCTGTGAAGGGTTAGCCATGGCGTATTCAAAAGTGGTATCGCAAATGTTCTTGAAACAGGTGGACAGTTCATCATCCTTGCCAGCCTGTAAGTTTTTCAATACTTCTTTATTTGGCACCATTGCCATTTGTACCAGTTTCATCACTTCGCTATCTGTAATGCGGATGGTTGCCCATTGGTTGAACATCCCTTCCAATTCGCTACTTAGGTTATTGGTAATACCCATCAACCGGTGGGCTGTTTCCAAGCGTTCCTTTGCGTTGGCGGTATGCCTAATCTTGATGCTGTTGGAACGGTTGTGCATCGCTGCATTTAAGGTATTGTTGCAGACAATCCTGATAGGGGTGAAGGCTGCTGTAATGCTGCCACTACCATCATGCGAAGTGGTCAAAAACAAATACTGCTCAATCAAATCATCATTGCCCACTTTTATGTAAGAAGGCAGTTTTGCTGTGATGAAAATCCGTTCACCATTCCCCAAAGCCCCTGCTGTTTCATATTGGATGCCATCACCACCAACGATACTGTCAAAGAAGGTAAACGCATCGGTGTTCTGTACCACTTCATAATCCTTGCCCACCACGCCCAATACCTGTTCCGTGTCGGTACGGATTGTTGCGAAATAATTAGGTACTGCAACCTCTGCAATCTTGATTTCCAAATCGCCATTGGCTTCCTGGTTCTCATTGTCGTAGGTGAACAAGGCTCTTTTTGCTACCGTGTAATCCAACCCTGCAAAACGCAAGGCTTCTTTACTTGTCGGATAATCCGTAACAATCTGCCCCAACCCGTGCCATGCTTTCTGCTGTACGGAAAAGAAACTGTGCTTCCCTGTTTGTTCATTGAAATTAATTTGATGTGCCATGATATGTTACCCAACTTGTTTTGTATCCCGCAAGTGGTACTTCTGCGGTTTAGTTATTGAAATTGATTCATAAATGAAAAGGAGATTAGGATGGAAACCGACCCATTAAAACGGTAAATCGTCTAATGGTTCTGTTAATTCACCTGCCGCCACTGGTGCAGCAACTGCTGTGCTGTCAGTAGCATACTTCGGTGTACCATGCAATTTGATACTATTCACATGAAATGTGATAGCTGCCTTTGGTTCACCCTGTGCGTTGTTCCATGCGTTGACACCGATTCGCCCCTGCAACTCAACGAGCGTCCCCTTTTTTAGGTACTGGGCAATGTTGGCATTTACCCAATACGCACACTGCACATAGGTGGTGATTTTGGTTGCTTCGCTACTTCCTTTTGGTTTGTAACTGTCGTTGATGGCCACATTGAAGTTGACCACCTGTTTGTCGCTTGGAAGTGTTTTTACTTCGGCATCTGCTGTTACCCTTGCAATGATTTCCATGACTTAAAATTTTATGGTTACTAAATGTTTTATGAACCTCGGTTTGCACCTCGTTCATTTCCCTCGTAGCAACCCAGCCTTGAAACCGTATTTTGGAAAAGCAAGGTTTTTGCAACTAAAAAATGTTGACTGTGGAATAAATAGCGAAGCGGTTTATGCCGCAAAAGCAACAAGCAAAGCGGTTTTTTTATTGCAAAACCAAAGGCCAGCCGCAATGCAATGCAGGTGCAGACCTTGCTTTTTCAAAATACCGTCAAGAAATTTGCGAAGAAGAGTAAAATGAAGTCTATGTAAAGCTTAGTTGTGTAATTGAAATAAATATCTAACGATTTGCTTCTTACTAGGTAATTAAGAATAATTCAATTCTTTTAAGGATTACCGAATTTATAAGCTCTGCCAAAGCCAATATATACTACTTGCATTACGAATATGTATTATTTTCACTTATAGGTGTATTGGTTAAATTTGCTACTTTCACCATGCCAATACGCAGTGCAAAATAGAATAAAGCTTGTCTACCACCGCTAATTATATTTAATTTTTTATTCAACCTTCCCACGTACGTTTCTATAGTACGTTGCGATAAATGCAAAATATTGCCAATTTCTATATAATTAATTTGGGCCGTAAGTATTTTAAGTACCTTATATTCACTTGTCGAAAGCTGGTAATTACTATGCAGAATATCTTTTTCGAGTTGTCTTACAGCCATTAAGTTCGTTCTATTAAAACTTGAATCATCTATTCTTTCATCAATATATACAGTATTATTTTTTACTAGCTCAATTGCTTTATTTAAATACATACAGTTATTATGCTTCCATACAAAACTCATAACACCTGCTGCTAAAGCCTGATTTATAATATTTTTTTCATTATACGATGAAAGAGCTATTACTTTAACTAGAGGGTAAAAATCCGTTAAATATTCCATTACACTAATGCCATCCATTTTAGGCATTTGTATATCTAAAATAATTATATCAGGCATCTGTATTTCATTGGCAAACCAATGCAGCACTTTATCTCCATCGTTTAAACTGGCTATTACTATACAATTGTGTATTTGGGTTACTAAATTCTCAATTATTAGCCTGTGTTTGGGCATATCATCAACTATCATTATGGCACACATTAAGCAATGGTTTTAGCTTAGTCAATTACAGAAATAATTTAACATTATAAAATAACCTAAACATTTTATTACAACTGTCCTGATAGGTATCAGGATGCAATAATTTAATGTGTAACTATTTTTAAAATTTTTAAAAATTGTAGGGCTTGCCCCACTTGTCTTGGGTTGTATTGGGTTGTATTGGGCGGTAGTTTTGGCTTATTAAAAAAGCAACCTAACATGGTTGCCGTAAAAAACTTTTAAAAGCCAAACTACATGCGAAAAATAATATTATTGCTATTATTTTTTTTTAATATAGCACCCTGCGTAAAAAATGGTGAGTGGTGCATTTTTAATATTGAAAAAGCGGCAGCACAAAATGGAGAAAATTATGGATCAGAAATAGCGGCGGAATATTGTTTTGAAACCTTTGGTGGATATTTAGATAATTGTGGAATTTGCATATATGATGATATTGTACCTTGTGATGGCGAAGGTGAAGTTGAAGATGACCCAACAGCTACCTACGATTGTAACGGCGATAAGAATGGCAGTGCGTATATGGATGCATGTAATCAATGTGTAGGTGGTAATACAGGCGGCATACCTTGCAACCCTTATAATAATGAAGAGTATGATTGTATGGGCGATATGGGAGGGTCGGCTTATGTAGATGGGTGTGGCTTATGTGTAGGTGGTACTAGTGGTTACGAACCCTGTGGCATGCCTAACAACCAAGATTGTAATGGCGAAGTAGGCGGTAATGCGTATTATGATGATTGTGGTTATTGTGTAGGTGGCAATAGTGGCTTAGATGCTTGCCCGCCCAAAGACTGCCATGGCGACCGTGGTGGAACCGCCCAATACGACCAGTGTGGGTATTGTGTTGAAGGTAATACAGGTTTATCGCCTTGTGTGGTAGATTGTGCTAGTAAAGTTAAGTTTGAGGAAGACGCGATAAAGAAATATGGTTTTGATAATTATGACCCTATAAACCCAAATATACCACTTGTAGTACCTTGGAAATCTCTTAAAGAGGGCGAAACAGATATACTAAAAATTACTATTACCCCTACTAATAAGTATAATTCAGTTACTTTTAAATCTACGCCTATAAGCCAAATTGTATTAGGTGTGACAAATGCACCCTCCTCTGTATTTGATTTAACAGTACATGCACAAGGATTAGTTCCTTTTGGGTTAAATCGTATCGAGACACAAATACAAGCGAATTGTTTAAATCCAAATGGCTCCCTTATTAATAAATTAAATGTTGTTACATATAAAGGAAATACAAAAAAAGTCTCAGTTACATTGATACATTCAAAAGCACGTTCAGGTTATGCTGGATATACAAGTACAAATGTTAGCGATGCTGCTATATTGTATTATTTAAATTCTTGTTATAAACAAGCAGCTATTACTTGGGTTCTTAAAAGACAAAATGATATGACTGTTGATTTTGATTTAAATGGGGATGGTAAAATTCAGACTAGTAAACCTAATTTAAGTAGTGAGCAGGTTTATATATATGATAATTGTAGAGATAAATCTGACCCTGATATTGATATACATTTATTTTTAGTTGATAATCCATCAAATTTAAATATTCTTGGAAACTCTGCATTTAGTATAAATACATCCTTTGTCTATCCAAATAATGGTAATTCACAACTAAATATTACTATTCCTCATGAAATTGGGCACGGTCTTTTCAATTTGCCAGATTTATATACTAATGATTTACAAAACATGATGTATAACTCTTATGTTCCGGGTACCACAATCAAGATTCGTAAAGACCAATGGGACATTATAAACCAATAAAATTAAAATATGAAATATCGTCTTTATTACTTAGCAAAATCTTTCATGGTTTGTCTTTTTTGTTTACCGCTTTATCTTCTGGGGCAATCAAGTATAAAAGATATTGCCAAAATTATTGATTCAGAATTTGATGGTCTTAGAAATGGAAATCATAAATTAAGTAATTATCATTTTGATTCTACCAATGAAAACTACTTCTTTAATTATTTAAAAAAGTTTGAGAATGACCCTTTGATTGATATTCGGCTTAACGCACGTGGGTTAAAAGCTGGTATTGCTCTACAAAGTAAAAACTTAGCTATCAGAAAAGCAGAAGTTGAAGATTTATTGGAAATGTATTTGAGCAAGAATGAAGTGTTTATGAATAACTCTAAATCATTGTTCTTATTTGAGGAAAAAGATTTTTCCCCAATTGCTAAGAATAAGATGGAAATTATTTTTAAGAAATATAATTATACAGTCGGTCCTTATGATGTTAATGGCAATTTTATAATGCTTTGTGGTAAAATTCATTTGACTGCATTACTGCCTCAGTTGAAGATTTTAGCTAATGGGTTAAACAGGCATTACAATGAATGGTATAGAACAGCCCCTTGGTATGCTTGTTTAGCTGTTACACGAATGGGAGACACGTCGCAAATTGATAAAATGATTGCAGCCGTTGAATTAGAAACTAGTCTTGATTTACGAGTAAAACACTTACTTAAGCAACTGGCTTACACTGAAGATAGAGAGATTTACAAACTTTTTATAAAGTATTTAGCTAGCGAAGAGAAAATGCCGAAAAAAGCAAATCACGAAATTGGTTTTGATTCTGTTAATAATTACGCACTAGATTATTTAATAGATTCTGTGAATGATTTTCCTGTTAAAAAAACTCTTTCTAGTGGCTACACAAATGATGATGTTGGAATTGCGATTTCTTGGCTAGAAAACAAAATAAAAGGAAATTAAAATGCAATATTAATTTGTTCGCGTAAACCATTGTCTCTGGTTTTATAATTGAATACTTAATTAAAGTTATTAAAAATGAGCATTTAAAAAATATTTTAATCTCTAGATATAAACATGATTAAAGAGTATATAACCGCAGATATTGTTGTAAAAGTTAAAAACTGGCTAATAAACAATAAAGGCAAGTACATTATTGATAGAACCCAGTTTTTTAAAAATTATAGCTTGATGTTTTAATCACAAATGGCTTATTTTAATGAGTTGAATAATTAGTATATTAAAATTTAAAAGCTTAATAAATACTTATTATGAAATATTTGTTTTTCTATTTAATATTCACACTGTTTTGCAAGTATACTTTTTCTCAACCTCCAATAGATACTTTACCAGACTATGTTAAACAAAATAGCCTACCTACTTTTCGTATGCTTACTACAGAGAGTATAATTTTTTCAGCCTGTGTTTGGGCATATCGTCAACTATCATTATGGCACACATAAAGCAATGGTTTTAGCTTAGTCAATTACAGAAATAATTTAACATTATAAAATAACCTAAACATTTTATTACAACTGTCCTGATAGGTATCAGGATGCAATAATTTAATGTGTAACTATTTTTAAAATTTTTAAAAATTGTAGGGCTTGCCCCACTTGTCTTGGGTTGTATTGGGCGGTAGTTTTGGCTTATTAAAAAAGCAACCTAACATGGTTGCTGCAAAAAACATTTAAAGCCAAACTACATGCGAAAAATAATATTAATACTATTGTTATTTTTTAATATAGTACCCTGTATAAAAAATGGGGAGTTACATTTTTTTAATATTGAAAGGGTTGCGGCACAAAGTGGAGAAAGTTATGGATCAGAAATGACTGAGGGAGCTTGTGCTGAGCTTTTTGGTGGATATTTAGATAATTGTGGAATTTGCATATATGATGATATTGTACCTTGTGATGGCGAAGGTGAAGTTGAAGATGACCCAACAGCTACCTACGATTGTAACGGCGATAAGAATGGCAGTGCGTATATGGATGCATGTAATCAATGTGTAGGTGGTAATACAGGCGGCATACCTTGCAACCCTTATAATAATGAAGAGTATGATTGTATGGGCGATATGGGAGGGTCGGCTTATGTAGATGGGTGTGGCTTATGTGTAGGTGGTACTAGTGGTTACGAACCCTGTGGCATGCCTAACAACCAAGATTGTAATGGCGAAGTAGGCGGTAATGCGTATTATGATGATTGTGGTTATTGTGTAGGTGGCAATAGTGGCTTAGATGCTTGCCCGCCCAAAGACTGCCATGGCGACCGTGGTGGAACAGCCCAATACGACCAGTGTGGGTATTGTGTTGAAGGAAATACAGGTATATCGCCATGTGATTTATGTTCAATACATCCTGGTGCATTGTCTTGTCAAATACTTGCGTTTGCAGAAATAAAAGACCACAGATATTTCGTAATTGTAGATGGAGATATGACTAAAAAATATTACAACAATGATATCATATACTTATCCGCAAAATCAAATACTTCTGTTTATTTATCGGTTTTTGATGAATTAGCAACTTTACCAAATAACTATTTTACTTGGTACACTAATGTACAAAAGTGTACTAATGTGAACGACTGCGATTTTAATATTAATAGTGCTATAACCTATAATATTAACTTAGGTAAAGATTACGGTTCTGTAATTCCTAAACCCGAAAGTAGATTCCCTTTTAAAACTTTATTTAGCGTAACACTTAAAGTAATTAATAACTTAAAATCTTACATAGTTTTTTCACCTAAAACTACAGAATTTTCAGAAGGTGGATATTATAAAGAATACGGTTTTGACAACCAAGGAATAAAAAGTTCAACATTAAGTGTGCTATCTAGTAACAATGGAGGATATAAAGTACCACGAACTTTACCAAATGGTACACCTTACGAAACACCTTGGATGAGTATAGTTAACAATGTGCATAATTATGTAAGTATAAACCAATCAGTAGTTGATAATACAATTGATGACAGATCAAGCATTTCAATTTCTTGCAATAATTCATTAATAAAAATAAATGGAGTAAGTAATTTGGTTATCAGTTATTTAGTGCTAAAACAGTGGATAGCTGATAATACCCCGTTAGATATAACAGGTACAGGTACCCCTACAGCAAGTTATACTAAAAACGAAATAGAAGTAAAATTAACCCCATACGGTTCTAGCGCTATTGAAACAATAGGTTTTTTAGAAATAAGTTACCAGCAAAAAATAAAGAAGAAACTAGTTATTGTAAATGTTTTAACAGCTAATGGAAGGATTAACTTAATTGATAATGCAAAAGTATTAGAATTTTTAAACAAGTATTCTCATAATCAGTTGTTTAGAGAATGGGAAATTGTTTCACAAAATTCAAATGGTAAAGTATACCCCACTTTTTTAAATTTAACTACTGCTTCAAATATTAACCCGATCAATGGCTTAGATGTATTTAAGGCAGAATATGAAAAACTAAATTATGTTGGGACAACTGAAAAAATTAATTATTTAACAATTAATCCCCATCCTGTTGATATAGATGGTATCAATAATCAAAAGACTCGCTTTTTATTTATTAGTGATTTAAATGGCGTAGTATCAGATGCCAAGTATTATGGTGACTCTGAAATAGGTAATTGTTTTGCTATGATAACAAATTTGGGCAATTATGAATCAATAAGCCACGAGTTAGGGCATACATTAAACTTGCATCATATAATGGAAGACGCCGAGACTGATTTTCCCAATATTTTAAAAGGTAGCACCACTAATTTTATGGATTATACAGAAGGTACAGGGCATTATAGAGATATGTTTTTTACATATCAATGGCACTATACAAAAAATAGCCAAACAAAAAATACAGGTTATTGGGTATGGTAAATCACACAAATAAATTTACTAAAATGAGATTACTATTTATAACAATTAGTTTTTTGGGCATATCAATAGGTTATTGTCAAGGGCAATCCTATATAGATAAGTCAGACTATCTTGGGGCGGAAAGATTGTCAAAGGAACCAACTAAATATGAGCCATCTGCAGATGAACTAATGGAATTTTTAGATCAATACCATGTTGATAAAGGCGGTACATCCGAGTTCCCTATCGGCTACTTCCGTTTTACCAAAAAAAATGCAAACTTAAAAGTAAAACAAAAGCTGTTGTCGTTATTAAAAAACGAGTGGACGTTTCACGATTTAAAACGAAGGTGGCTATCTGTAAAAAGTATACCGATGGTAAATAACCAAGAGTTAGGTACTTATTTAAAAAAAGAAGCAAATAAACAGGCAGAGAAGCAGCAGCGCCAGCTTTATTTTGAAAATAAAGGTGATAAACCTGACTGGGCTTTAAGTAGTATTTTTTTTGATGATTTTTATAGGCGAGCTTACGATAGTATTAGCAAGCCATATATAAAGCAGTATATGGATGACCCTGTTGCAAAATGGGAGATAGATGACTGGTTGGTAAAAACAGTAGCTTGGTTAAATTATAAAGAAGCCATACCGATACTAAAAGCAGGTTTAGCAAAAAGTGAGTGTAATTTTAATAAGCAAGTAGCAAAAGTAGCCTTGGTAAAGTTGGGCGATGTAACGTATAAAAAAGAAATATTTGAAATGAAGGATTTTTTAGAAACTAAAATTTGGTTTAATAATATTTTTAGCGTTGCAAACCCTTTGTTTTTTATTGGCACGCAAGAAAGTATTTATAGTATAAACAATTTAATGGATACCACAAAAAGATATCCCTTAACAGCACATGCCTTACAAAGTAAAGGATATAGTTCTGGTTTAATAATGAGGGATCTAATTGGAATTATTAAAAATGAAGATTTTAAAAAAATATTTGAATCCTTGCATATGAGCTTAATTGAAGATTATATAACCGCAGATATTGTTGTAAAAGTTAAAAACTGGCTAATAAACAATAAAGGCAAGTATATTATTGATAGAACCCAGTTTTTTAAAAATTATAGCTTGATGTTTTAATCACAAATGGCTTATTTTAATGTTTTAAATAATTAGTATATTAAAATTTAAAAGCTTAATAAATACTTATTATGAAATATTTGTTTTTATGTTTACTATTCACACTGTTTTGCAAGTATACTTTTTCTCAACCGCCAATAGATACTTTACCAAATTATGTTAAGCAAAATAGCCTACCAGCTTTTCGTTTACTAACTACAGACAGCGTAATTTTTTCTAATAAAAATTTACCGATAGATAAATTTAAAGTCATCATTTATTTTAGCCCAGATTGTAGTCACTGTAAAGCAAAAGCAAAAGCATTGGCAGATAATATTGATAGTGTCAGTAATGCCTTTTTTATTTGGGCAAGCTATCACCCAGTTGATGAATTGAAAATATTTGCAGACCAATTTGGCTTGTCAAAATATAGCAATGTAAAAGTTGGCAGAGATATAAATTATACTATACCCGTATATTTTAAAGCAACCGTTACACCTTACATTGCTATATACGATGCCAAAGGGTCTTTTGTGAAAGAATTTAGAAAAGGTACAATGTTTAACGATATCATTAGTGTATTGAAAAATAGATAATTTTTTCAACTGAACATCTTGTTACTATTTATTCAAAAAATAGCTGTACATAAAGCAATTTTAAAGCTGCCACCATTAGGTGGCATTTTTATTTTTATTTAAAAAGGTGAGATAATTTTTAAAAATTGTAGGGCTTGCCCCACTTGTCTTGGGTTGTAAAGGGCGGTAGTTTTGGCTTATTAAAAAAAACTGCAAAGCAGCCATGCTTAAAAGCCATATTGCCAATACTATTTTAACCATTATTATTATTGTTGGCACACTTATAACCAATAGTTTCTTTGGTCCTAAAACCTTAACAGCTTATTTTATTTATACCGTTTTAGGTGCTTTTATTGCTACCGCAGCAAGTGTGGCGTATTTACGTGGCAGTAAAAAATTGGTAATTGTTCATCCTATACCAATCATGTTTTTTTTGCTACTGGTTGGGTATTATGTTATTCAAAATTTAATTGGTGGCTATCAAGCGCTCAATAATAGGCACTGGTTTTTAATTATCAATGCGCTATTGCTAGTGGCTTACTGTATTCTATTCAATAGTAAACAAATAGATTTTAAACAAATTTGTGCCATTATTTCCATTGTTGCAAGTTTAGAAGCCTTTGTTTGTGTATTGCAATATGTGGGAGTAATAGGTAGTTTAGATACTTTGTATACCATAACTGGTACCTGTATAAACCCTAACATCACTGCTATGTTTTTAGTTATGGCACTGCCAGCAGTATGGTTAACTATTTTTGGAAGTAATAGAGGGTTTAAAATATTAGCCGTTGGCAATTTATTGCTAATAATAGTTGCATTTGTATTGTTGCAATGTCGCACGGCTTTTATTGGTGCCATTATTTGCACTGGTATTATCGTAAACCATCAATTTAAAGTTTTACTACTGCTTCGCAAGAAGTACAATACTGTTACTCTACTCATTTTTAGCGCGTTACTATGTTGTTTGGTAGTAAGTGTTGGTTTTTATTTATATCATTTTAAGGAAGCTTCTGCCGATGGTAGGACTTTTATTTGGAAAATAAGTTCTCATTTATTTTATAACAACTTAGTTACAGGTATTGGTTATGGCCATTTTGAACATGATTATAATTTAGCTCAAGCACAATATTTTGCAAGTGGTGCTGCCACACAGCAGCAAATTATGAATGCCAGTTTTGTACGAATGGCTTACAATGAGTTTTTAGAAGCTGCAGTAGAAGGTGGTATTATTGGTTGCTTGTTATTAACTGGCTTTTTAACATCCTTAGTGCTGTGGCCATTTCTGCGTTCTTGCAAAAATTATTTTGTTAACCCTTCGGCTATTTATGCTTATGCTGCTGTTGTGTCATTTGCCATAATGAGTTGCTTAAACTTTACTATACAAGCTATACCTGCTATGGCATTGTTTGTATTTTATGCATCATACTGTGTTAGCAATAATGCAATATTACCCACGGTAGCAATTGGTAAACAGCAACAGCCAAAGCATAAAAATAGATATACATATACGTTATCCAAACCGCTAGTTGGCTTATTGGCTTTAGTGGGGGGCTATAGTTTTTTAAGCATGTTACTGTTAGGTAAGTGTTATGCAAATAATCAAAATTTACAAATAATTGCTTACGATGGTAATGCTAAAAGTGCAGTTAGTGGTTTAAAAGTTTTAGAAAGTAATTTGTCCCAGTCTGGTTTTTACTGGCAAGGCTATGGCAGTATATTGTATGCCAATGGCAAATATAAAATGGCACTGGATAAGTTTGATAAAGCTAAAGCCATCACATCCGACCCCGACCTCTACCTGCTTATAGGAAATTGCTATTATAAAATAGGGCAATACGCACAGGCGGCAACTGCTTATATAACTGCCCAAAATATTCAACCCCACCGCTTTGCCCCACGCTATGCATTATTAAAACTGTATGGTGCTGCAAAAGATACCACACAATTATTATACACTGCCAAAACAATATTAGGATTGCATCCAAAAATACAATCGGCTAAGGCAGAATTTTATAAAAAAGAAGCCGAGGCCGCTATTACAAACATTTACCCAAAAACGTATTAATAATAATTGTATGAAAATATTTGCAATTTGTTTTTTCTTGCTTTCAGTTCCCGTGAGTCTTTTATCGCAAAAATCATTTCCTATTGCCGTAAATGCTGCTTTAGCAAAAGTTGGTAGCAATAAAGCAGAGTTGGTAAAAGCCATTAACTATTTTCAAAAAAAGAACGATAGTCTGCAATTAAAAGCATTGTATTTTTTATTAGTCAATATGGATAGTCATCAATCTGTAAATTATTATTGGGCAGATAATACTGGTAAACGCATTGCTTTTAACGAGCTGGATTACCCTGACTTGCCAAGTTCTATTAAAGCATTTGATGCATTAAAGGCTAAAACCAATCAGATACACCCTGTACCAATTATTTATAAAGATGCAGATACTATTACGGCCACTTTTTTAATAGATAATGTAGAACGGGCATTTGTAGCATGGAAACAGCCTTGGGCAAAACGGTTGTCCTTTAGCGATTTCTGTGATTATTTACTTCCCTATAGAGCTAGCGTAGAACCACTGCAGAACTGGCGTGGCACATACACCAAACAGTTTGCAGGTCTTAATCAAAAAGTAACAAATAAAACTATAGACGAAGCGTTAAATTTTTTCGCATCGGATTATAGAAGCTGGTTTGTAAATACCAACAATTTAGAAACTCGGAAAGAACCTTTGCCAAGGTTAGGAGCATTACAATTACTGCATCGCAAAAAAGGCCCTTGCGAAGATATTGCGGATTTGGAAGTGTTTCGGTTACGCTCACAAGGCATAGCAAGCACAGTTGATGTAGTGCCTTTTTGGGCAACATCAATGGGATCTCATTTTTTAAATGCCGTAATTCAGCCGCAGAAAGTATGGCATTACGATGCTTTTAATAGTACACCCGTTGCTAATTATAAATTTATGCGAGAACCTGGCAAAGTGCTTAGAACCACTTATGCTAAACAAACTGGTGCTTTGGCTAATATAGAAGCCATAGACAATATACCTAAGGGATTACTACGCAGTTTAAACTATAAAGACGTAACTCCAGAATATTGGCCTACACAAGATGTTTCTACCTCACTTTTTAAGTTGGCAAACCCACAAAAAATAGTGTATGCCTGTGTGTTTAACTTTTTTAATTGGCAGCCTGTGTGGTGGGCTTCTGTAAAAAATAACACAGCATTATTTACCAAAATGGGTAAAGGTGCTATTTACTTGCCCATGTACTACTTACAAGGCAAATTAAAGCCGGCTGGTTATCCTGTAGCGGTCGGCTATAAGCAATTGCAAATATTAATGCCAGATACTTTGCACACGCACACGGTTCATCTAGCCGAACAAGATAAATATCTGTATTACAAACCTGGTAAAAAGTATAAACTATTTTATTGGAACAGTGGTTGGAGGGTATTGGCAATACAAATGGCAAACGCAAATGCCAAAGAAATGATATTTTACAAAGTACCTAATAATGCTCTATTGCTTTTAGTGCCAGAAACTACAGAGCATAAAGAACGCCCTTTTACAATAAATGATACAGGAGAAAGAGTGTGGTGGTAACAAAATAACACCTAGTGTTTACAAATAGTATCCTTATTCAATTAAAATATATTATATTAAAATAAACCATAATCAATTATTACACTAACAATCAAAAAAATTAAAAAATGAAAAAGAACGTATTTACAATTGTGGCTTTTATTGCCCTATCTACATTTCAGCAGTTAGCTGCCCAACCATTTCCATTGTCACCTTTAGTTTATAAACAATTTTCGCCGTCTGTGGCAAAAGCCGTTTATAATAAGCTGTCTAGAATTAGTACAAGTACTAGTACACAATTATGGCTAGCCAATGCATTTGTAAAAAGAGATAGCATTATTGCACTGCAAATGGTTAAAGGCTTATCGCCAAAAGAAATAAAAAATGCAACTGACAGCCTAACCTTACAGTTAGAAAACGGATTAAAAGCTACTATGAGTAATGCAGAAAAAAAAGCTTATGTAGATAATATTGAGACGCCTAGGCTTGATAAAGAAAAATATGTGGGTGCCGCTTTGAACTCTCAATTTGGAACAGCACTTAAAAACAAAACTGTACTGGGGCTAAGCAAAAGCCAAGAAGATAGGTTACTAGAAAAAGCTAAAGAGCTACAAAGGAAAATGGTATTTGCTAACGCCCACAGAGACTCACTTGTTTTTGATAGAATAGCATATCAAAACGAGCAAATGACTAAAATACTAAGTAAAGATCAATACGCCGCTTGCCTAGCCATAAGGGATTCAAATATGGCGGCTATACAAGCTAAAAAAAAGTGGGATGACCTAACAGAGAAAGGACTAACCGCTAATTATGACCAAAATACAGTGACCAAACAATTAATGACTTATCAACTAAAACGAACAATTATTAACGACCAGTATGGAGATGATAATAAGGCTGCAAAAAAGAAAGCTCTAAAAAATTTAGCAACAGATGCACCAACTTTACTAAAAGATGCCCCTATGGCAATACTAATACCAGCAACAGGTTCATTATCAAATTCTCAAACTGCCACAGCCTTATTACTTAAAGATGAACTAAAACTAACCAAGGAGCAAACTGATGAATTGTTGGTAATCATGCAAACACTTAAAGATAAACTTGAGGTAGCAAAAATCAATAAAGATTCAAGCACCTTTAACCGTGGTGCTTTTGAAAGTAACCAAATGAGTAAAATATTAAGCGAAGAGCAGTACACCAAAGTGCTAGCCGAACGTAGTAAAACCTTTGCGGAAAGGCAAGCCATAAATAGCTGGAATGAACTTAAAACCAATGGCCTTAACACTAAGTACACTAAAGACAGTGTTTTGCAACAAGCCACTACATTTTTTATAAAAAAACATAGTGTAATGGAGCGTTATCAATACAATGTACAACTAAGGCAAAAAATGTTGCGTATAACAGATATGGCTATGCCGGATGCCTTAGCAGCTTTGGCAAGAATAAAGAAGACAAAAAATTTACAAGCTAATAATGCAGGGTTTGCGTGGTAATCGCACTTAACTATAAAAATTTAAACATACAATTATGAAACATACGATATTATTAGCATTGCTAATGGCAAATTGCTTACATAATTTTGCACAACCCAAAAGCATAGTAAAAGATACGTTCGCTATACAAGCTGCCCAGTATCTTAACCAATATAGTAGCAGTTTTAATGCTACCAAAGCATTTCAGTTGTACCAGCAAAGTGCCAGCTTGGGTAATGCAAAAGCTATGAACGCCATTGCTGTGCAATATAAGCAAGGCTTAGGGGTAGATAGCAGTACCGAACAAGCCATACAATGGTTTACCAAAGCTGGCAATGCAGGCTATGCAAAAGCTTGGTACAATTTGGCTATGCTGTATAAAAATGGCAATGGCGTACTGCAAAATTTTGCACAGGCTTACACCTATCTTACCAAAGCTGCTGCTATGGGCGATGCACAAAGCATATATGCAGTAGGTTATTTTAACTACAAAGGGCTTGGCTGCGTACAAGATTATAGTAAAGCTGCCAATCTATTTGCACAAGGTGCTAAACAACGCAGCCCAAACAGTATGTACTTTTTGGGGCTATGCCTGCGCAATGGTTATGGCGTAGTTGCTAATGCAGATAGTGCCACTTATTGGCTACAACTGGCCGCAAAAAGAGGGTACAAAATGGCAAGCGATGAGCTAGCAATGACAGAACCAGAAAATGCAGGAGAAGCTGGCGCACTGGCCGATAAAATAAAAGCAGCCAAAGCTGCAATACCCCAAAATATATCCCTAAACCAGTTTGCCAAAGTACAACAAAACATGCCCGCCGCCGATGTAGAAGGTAGTTATAGCGGCTATTTATTAAAGTACGATTGGAGTGGTACACACGTAGTAAGTGCAGCTAAGTTACAGGTGCAACTAAGCTACCAAAATGGTAAAATAACGGGCGTGTGGCAAGAAGATGATAGTCTTAACTTGTCAATACATGCAGTGCTAACCCCAAAAGCACTAGTATTTGATGCTATGCAATACAATAAAAAAAGCCACTACAACCCCATAAAGCCCGAGTTGCTAAGTTTTGAAAAGGCAAGGTTACAATTTATAAAAAATGGCGATACAGTTTACCTAGCAGGCAACTTGCAAATGTTTGCCCCCGAACGTAACGAACCTGCCAAACCACAATTTATTGCCCTTACCCGTACCAAAAGCATCCATAGCGATAGTGTAATTGCTATGGTAAACGAAGATGGTAGTATGCTTACAGCTTATGCCTTACATGCCTACCCAAACCCTTTTACCACCATACTTACTGTAGATTTTGAATTAAAGCAAAGCTGCTACGTGCAGGTACAATTGCTAACGCTGGATGGTAGGGTGATATATAGCAATACAGGTGGCACTTTGGCAGCAGGCAGCTACACATTACCCCTGCAGCCTACACAGGTAGCTGCAGGCACTTACTTGCTACGCCTACAATACGGCAACAAACAAAAGGCAACCCAAGTAATAAAACTTTAAAACTAACTAAATGAAAAAAGTAATATTGCTACTTGTGCTATTTTTTAATATAGTACCCTGTGTAAAAAATGGAGAGGTAACATTTGGTACAAGCCAATTGTATGCACAACAAGGCGGTTGCAGGTGGCACAAGCCTATTTTAGGTAATTCTGGGGGTAACTCTGGTGGAACAACAATTGGAAATATAATACGAAGTATTGTTACGTTTTTTCAAAGTAGTGGGGGCGGCAACGAGGCATTTGGTTCAGAAAATCCTGATTTCTCGTTACCAGAAATACCCGACGATATTTCAGATATTTCAGATATTTCGAATATAGATGACTCTGGGGATGAAATTTATATAAGTCAAAGCCAATTGGAACAAATATTTGGTACAAATGTAATTCAGAGTAATCCTTGTGACGTTTTTCTTAGTGGGATGTCGCAAGAAGATGCGATATTTTTTATAAAAGAATATTTAAGATTTAGCGGTAACCCTTATTCTTACTACACATTAGATAATGCTACTAAACAAAAATGGGAAGCCCTTTCCCTATATGGGCCAAGCAATCTATCTTCTTTAGCAGCAATCATTTCTGTTCTTCCTCAAGATATAGCTAATGTTCAACAAATGAGCAATGTGAACAACCAAGTAGTTAATCTAGATTATTTTCCTGTAAAAATTACAACTTTACCTACACTAAATGGACACCAAGTGTCAGCCAATGAATTATTGGAATATATTAGATTGCATTTAAATGATTTTATAGATAATACTACCATGAGTATTACACCATACGATGCCAGTAACTTAGCTTTATGGAACGATGCTGCAACCAAAGGCAATGGTGCGGTACTAAAAACATCTGTAAATCGAGTCACATCTAATAATGAAGGTATTTTAATAGCAAGTAATACTGCTACAGAGCCAAATAACTTTAAGCTTACCACTATAAAAGACCCTCTTTATGCTGGCACATCACCACGTAATTACAATAGTAACCGTGAATTTGGATACATAACAAATAGTGATGGAACTTACACTTTTTATAGCAAAGGTGTTGATAGAGCAATAGGTGATGAAAGTAAGATTTTAGAAAATGCTGCAAATGGAATAATGGCTGAAACAGGTAATAATATTTGGAGCCCCTATATGTATAAGATATTGGATTTTGTTAATAGCAATTCAGGTGGTGGGAGTCAGCTATTACAAGAAGCTTATAAACCTGATTTTACTGAAATTGGAAAAGTTATTAATGGTCTGTCGCCACTTTGTAAAATTGCTGCTACAGTCGTTAATTCATCATTAGATGACAATTCAACTAGCAGTAATTGTAATCCTCGTAGTCAATCTGAAAGGATTACTAGTCCAATATTTTTAGGTTCGAAAATTAAAGATTTAGGACAAGGTGCGGATGGAGTAGCTGCGATAAGTACAACAGAAGCCAATTGGGATATTAGTATAGATCAAGAGGGTATGAAATCTTGCGATATGAACATGTCATATTTTTTGCAATTAGGCATATCTTCATCAGATTTGTCTAAAAATGAATCTGACATGGAATTTGATATGAGAAATAAGTTATTCTTAACAGGTAATTGGGCATCGGGTTCAGATTTATGGCAAATAACTGTAAACTGGCTAAATCAGTTTTTTAATACAATATCACCAGGCGCAACACCTGTTCCTTTTTTTAAGAAATCAGATGTAATTCTAAATAGAAAAGTAGAAGCAGATGATGCGTTTTTAGAAACCGAACAAAGAGTTGAGAACTCGTTTAGAAATTACATAAAATCCGGAGGAATTTACTCTAACTATAGAGTTGGTACATTAATGGATGGATTAAGTGTTGGTGATGGAGGAAATGGCGGTGGGGTGCTCGATCATATAATGACTAATGTTAATGGATTGGGGATATTAATGCATAATATAACGGCCGCAAAGTTAGAAATAATAAGTTACAAGGTTTGCACTGATACAAAACGTTATTTGGCTAAACTTCGATTCACGCTTCATGATGATTTTGGATTAGACAGACAAGATATTTTACGTCAAAGTCCTATAGTGAATTCATTAGTTGGACCTTATTTTAGAGATTGGTATGTGCTTCAACATTGGCGTTGTCATCAACCATTTATTACCGAAGTTATAATTGAAAAAGAAATATCTGGATATGAAAATTAAACTAATTATCGTATTTATAATTATCGCTGCAATTGCAGCGATAATTATAAATCGAAAAAACAAGCCGTGTACTGTTTATCCACTATCGCCATCTACAACATCATTTGTACGACTGTATCCACTAAATATAGTCAATAAAATAAGTGGTGCTACTGATACTATTATTTATCGATGCTATATTTTAGATGGATATTTTGAGAATGATACAGCTGTAATTAAGAATATCATTTTTTCGTATTTATACCATAATAGTCATAGTAAAATAAAATCAAAAATTATAGATTTAACAAAAAACCAGCCAAAAGAGACATATGGCGAATCATTTGTAGATTTAAAAAATAGAAATGTTAAATATTTTTTTGAATTTTATAAAGCAGGTAATGGATTGGATAAAGGTTTTATTGAAACACCTGGGGAATACGGAGGATTAGGAGAATTTAAAAGTCAAAGAATTGTTGAAGTACACTGGGATAGCGCAAGAATAGCTGAAATTATTTTTTTTAGAAATAGTCGCATTATATACTCGGATACCTATTTATTTAACGGTAATATTATTAAGCAAAAATTTAAAGATGGACTTCCGAATTATGAAGATGAGTATACCCCTTTAGGCATTATTCGCAAACATTCAAGGATTAATTAATTAACTCAAGTTGCTAGTTAATTTTCTTTAGCTGTAAAGCAAACAGGAATAATGCTATTTTCAGGAGGAAGC